>PKCN01000156.1 GCA_002862205.1 Planctomycetaceae bacterium
GTTTTACGAAAGCAAAACATAGCGAGGTTTTACCACGAACGGGATGTGTTCGTGCTGACCAGCAACACTTAAGGTTGAGTCACCCATCGGGGCTACGCTCTCGGGTGGTTTCCAAGGGTCACTCGATTGCCCACAACGCATCGAACGTCCTCAAGTAGATAACACCGTCTGAAATCACCGGCGACGCTGATGTCGTTTCGTGAAGATCATTTTGGGCGACGATCTCAAAGTTGCGTCCCGCTTTGACCACCGTGACTTTGCCGTCACGCGCCGTCAAATAAAGGTGGCCGTCGGCGAACACGGGTGAGGCGCGATGGCGATGGCTGTGCGTGCGTTCCATGTACACCTCATCGCCTGTTTTGCGATCGAGGACAAGCAACATGCCATTTTCGCGACACAGATACACCAGATCGTCATGGATGACGGGCGATGGAACGTCAGGAGTGTTGTCTTCGCGGACCCAGAGCACTGCCTTGCTGTCGGTCAGGTCTCCGGTTTGAGTTGCATCGATTGCAAAGACAGGACCATTCTTGGCGGTGGGACAGACGACAATTCCATCCGCCGCTGCTGGGGACGAAACGAACCGCAGCGTCGGGTGATAGCTCTGTCCCTGTGGATTCAAACCACCTAAACGCCAACGTTCTTTTCCATCGGCCAAAGAATAAGCAACGGTAAAATCAGCCCCGTGAGTGATCAAGTAACTGTCACCACCAAAGTTGTAAAGCATCGGTGAAGCATAAGAATGTTCATTTTCGCGTGAGGCGCCTGTGATCCGTTCCGTTGCCCAGATGGGTGCACCGGTGGTGGCATCCACGGCGACGACCATCGCCTCCTGAGTTTCAGCCTTGCCATCTCCATGGATCAGTTGCACAAAGAGACGATTCTCATGCAACACGGGGGTGGCTGACATTCCGAACGCGATGTTGAATTTTCCGTAACGCTGTTGAAGATCTGCACTCCATGCCAATTTGCCGTCGACCGTATAACAAACCAGCTTCCCTGTCCCTACGAATGCCCAGACATGAACACCATCGGTGATGGGTGAGGGCGAGGCTGAATTGCCTTCATCGCCGCGCGCCTTTTGATTGCCTTTGCCGATCACACGGCTCCATTGTTGTTTTCCATCGGTGCCAAAACAGAGCAGGACCAGTTCGTTTTCCGAGGTGCTTGTCAGGAAAATCTTATCCCCCCACACGACCGGCGTCGCACCTGCAGGTCCCGGCAAGGGGGTGCGCCACTTCACATGGGTGTCGGCTGACCACTGCGTTGGCACTTGCGTCTCAGTGGATATTCCATTTTGCGTCGGGCCACGCCATGAGCCCCAGTTTTCGGCAACAACAGGTTGAGTACACAGGAATCCCAGCAGGGCAACCTGCATCGATCGCAACAGGGTCATGTCAAATCTTGGATTGGGGGAATCAGTGGTGAGCTGACCAAAGGTACCATTCGAAACGGCGAACGTTTGAAAACAGGCTCTAGTCAGGAATTTCAATCATACAAGATTTTGTCAGCACGCTGAACATCGACGTGTGCAGAACGGGAATGCTGCTGATGTTGGGGTTGATTTGTCACAGAATCACGATTGTCAGTCGACAACGCATCCATTTCTGCAGCTTTCCGCTGTCATCAGGGGGGGGCGGGTTGAGTTGGAGTCACCGTCGCTTGGCATTTTGCCAGCCGAGCCATGCCTTGCAGGGATAACCGATCCAATGACCCGCAGTCTTACTTTGCGCAGGCAGGCGGAGAGAAATGTGTGTTTGTGGTTCTTCATGCGTAACGACCACAAACACAAGGGTTCACCGCCGCGCGTCGTCCTTCCGTCGCGGTGTGCCGCATGTTCATCGTTTCTTTCTACCACTAAATGACCAGAGGTCAGATGGCGTGTACGCATCCTGCATGTACTGATCGATGCGTTTTACGATCTCGGGATGCTGACTGGCAACGTTGTTGGTCTCACCCAAGTCAGTGTCAAGGTTGTAGAGTTCAAGAGTGGATTCGGGATTTTTGCCAACATTGTTACGCACTCCTTTCCAATTCTCCCAGCGAACGGCTTGTTTGCCTCCACGTTCGTAAAACGCCCAATACAGGTATTCATGTTGCTTTTGCGCAGATTGATTTCCCAGCATGGCGGGCAAATAACTGATGCCATCGATTGCATCCGGTGACCCGACACCGGCGATCTCCATGCAGGTGGGCATCACATCCCACATGGCGACCGGAATATTGCAAACGCTGCCAGGACTGATTTTCCCCGGCCAACGTGCCAGAAATGGGACACGAATCCCGCCCTCATAGAGGTCACGTTTGTGTCCACGTAACGGTCCATTGGAATCAAAGAATTTTGGGTCGTGCCCACCTTCCATATGTGGCCCATTATCGCTTGTGAACGAAACGATTGTATTGTCATCGATGTCCAGTTCTTTGAGCAGGTCGAGTAACTGGCCGACGTGGCGATCCATTCTTGTCATCATTCCCGCAAACGCTGCGACTGGATTGGTGACCAAAGGTCCTTTGTATTTCCCTATCTTGCCATCGAACTGAGGCCATTTTTTTCGCCATGGGGCATGATCGTCCTCGGGAACGTGCATCGCGGCATGGGGAATGGTGAACGGCACGTAGGCAAAAAAAGATTTGTCCTTGTTGGTTTTGACAAACTTGAGTAATTCATCGCTGATCAAGTCGGCTGAGTAGGTTTCGGCATCCAGCGGAACCTTTTCGTCGTTGTGCCAAAGATGCGTTGGGTAAAACGTGTGGGCTTGCCGTTGACAGTTATAACCAAAGAATTCATCGAAATGATCGGCTGGATCGCTGGCTGACCCCGGTGCTCCGAGACCCCATTTGCCAAACATTCCTGTCACGTATCCAGCATCTTTCAGTCGTCTGGGCAGCGTCACGATGTCTGCAGGCATGGGGGCCTGCCCTTCGGGCTGGATTTCACGATTACCCCGGACAAACGCGTGTCCCGTGTGTAGTCCCGTCATCAGCACACAGCGAGTCGGTGCGCAAACCGTAGATCCTGCGTAGTAATCGGTGAAGGTAATGCCTTCGGACGCAAGGCGGTCGATATTCGGAGTGGTGAAGTGCGATTGCCCAAAACAGGACAGGTCTCCATAACCGAGGTCATCGGCCATGATGTAAATGATGTTGGGAGCCCGGTCTTCGGCAAGCAACGGCGCTGACAGCAAGCATATCAACACTGTGAGAATATATTTCTGCATCTCTTGTCTGTTTTTTGGTTGGGGAGTACGTCTTGTTTGAGATTACGTAGGGCGGATTATAGTCACGCGGTTTGCATCATACCGCGTGTTGGCCCCGGTCGCCCACTGGTACATAGCCATCAACGCCTACGATCGATACTTTAGCGTTGGGGAGTCGCCTGGGATGGGGTGGTTTCCCGTCCTGTGGATTGGTTGCGTTGGGAGCTAGCCCGCTGCTGAATGCCATCGAGGATACCTCGGAACTCTTGCATACGCTCTGCGAGATGCGGACGGTCCGCAAGATTCCTTTTCTCTTCTGGGTCAGTGGTCAGGTTGTAAAGCTCTTCTCCATCAGGCCATTTCCCGTACCGCCAGCGTTGGTTGCGTAAGGCGAAACCGAGTTTGGTTCCGCGTGTCACGACGCTGTAGGCAAACTTCTTTTTGCCAAGCCGTTCAGGGTATCCAAGCAACGGCCGCAGCGAATTTCCTTGCAAATGGCTGGGTAATTCCAAGCCAGTCAGATGCGCTACGGTCGGAAAGATGTCAACCAGTTCTACCATCGCTTCAGAACGGGTCCCGGGTTTGGTCAATCCAGGGGCTCGAATGATGAATGGGACTTTTGCACCAATGTCGAACAGAGTGACCTTGCCCCACAGGAAATGATCGCCCAAATGGTAGCCATGATCCGATGTCAAAATGATGGTGGTATCATCCCAATGCCCGGTTTCTTTGATGGCATCGAGAACAATTTTGATTTGCGCATCGATAAAACTGATGCATGCATGGTAAGCCTGCATGTACTCTCGGCGCAAGCGATCGTCCTCGATCCCAAGCTTGAAACCAAAAGCGTCGTAACGTTTTGACTGTGCGGATGCTGGCAGTGAATCCCACAAGTTTGCTCGATCGGGTCGGTAGCTGATGGAATCAAGGGGATACTGGTTGAAATATTTCTCGGGGGCAAGGAAAGGCACGTGCGGTTTTTGGATTCCACAAGCGATAAAAAATGGTTGGTTTCCATGCTGTTGTTCGGTCAACCACTTGGCAACCTGCCTTGCATTCTTGCCATCCTTGTGCTGTTCGTCCGTCAGGCCACTGGGGCCATAACCGGGAGGCGTTTGAGCATTCAGGTTTGCTGAGACCTGTTTTTGGATCGTTTTCCATTTGCGTCGATTTTGAGGATCGTCAACTGACCCATGAACCGACTCAAATTCGATTCGGGCGGTTTTCACAACGGGCAATTCGTCGTTGTCAAATCTCTCGAACACGTCCCACACCTCGCCGCCCTGCTCATGACGTGGTGAATGAAACACCTTGCCGACGCTCGCAGTCCAGTATCCATTTTGCTGGAAAAATGCTGGCATGTTGAGTGTGTTGGGGCGCGTGTTTCGGATATCGGCTTTATTGTCCAACACACCTGTGGATTGAGGATACAAACCGCTGAGGATTGAAGCGCGTGAGGGACCGCATACGGGGTATTGGCAGAACGCTCGCTTGAACGTCATCGCATCAGCTGCAAAGGCGTCCATGTTCGGTGTTGAAATGTGTGGGTAGTCAGCAGGTGAGACATGGGTATTCAGGTCGTCACAAACGATCAGGACAACATTCCTTGTCTTCTTTGGAGCAACAGTTGCTTCTGCCTTTGCAGGCTTGGGAGCTTGTGAAGCCTCACTGGCTGCCTTTTTGTAGGGCAGGTGTTTTGGCGGGGGCGTGTAGTTTCCCTGCCCTCGCTCCCAGCGAAACGTATCGCCCTCGATTACCAAATCCTTGCGAGCATTTAGCTTCGCCTCGGCAGGCGCGAACGTATCTGGCGCGGACTGGCGCATTTGCTTGATTCGGTCTGCATGCTGAAGATCCCCGGCCAGATTTGTCCATTCATGTGGGTCAGCCTGAACATCGTAGAGTTCTTCGCCATCGTCGCCGTAGCGGATATAACGCCAATTGCGGTTGATCACGGCGTATTCACCGGGATTCATGTGGGGAAGGAAGACGTTCCTGTCTTGAGCCGCTGAAGGATCAGACAAGGTCGAAGCCAGTGATGTCCCTTCCAGGGTTTGATTTGGCAATGCCAAACCACACAGGTCGATAAACGTTGGATACATGTCGATCAAACTTGCCGACACATCGGTGGTGGTGTTGGTTGCGATCCCGGGGCCAGCCCAAATGAACGGAACATTGGACGTTCGTTCCCAAAGGGTGTGTTTGCCCCAATCACCTTTTTCACCATGGTGATAGCCGTGATCACTCCATAGCACCACAATCGTATTATCTGCGTAGGGACTTGCTTCGAGTGCATCCAAGACACGTCCCATCATTGCATCTGCATAACTGATGCAGGCAAGGTAACCATGGATCGCATCATCGACCGCACTAAGCGTCTCCAATTTCTGGTGGATGCGAGATCTTGCGGTTTTCATTTTCCTGATTTTGGGAGGCAGGTCCTCCAGATCATCGGGCTTGTAGGATGGCAAGTCGATGTTCGCTGGATCGTACAGGTCAAAGTATTTTTGCGGGCAATAATTGGGGAAATGAGGAGCGTAAATGCCAACACCAAGAAAAAATGGTTTGTCATGTTCGCGTTGTAGTTGACTGACTGCCCAATTCACGCGTTTGGTGTCGGCCATCTGTTCCTCTTTTTCATTGGGGATAGCCCCCCATTCAAGAAATAAACCCCCGGTAATTTCCTGGTCGCGGTTATAAATGCTGGCAGGGAAAGGTCTGGGAAAAGGGGTGTCGGCGCCCCACGATTCCAACGCCCATCCATTCTGTCTCTGTGCCTTGGAACGCAAGTAGAAGTCATCCCAACCACGGGAGTCGATTGCGCCCACAGGATGGTGGAACAATTTCCCAGCGCCATAAGTTCCATATCCCGCCTTTGCGAAACTCACCTGCAACGGCTCGATTTCGGGATGTGTCTTGAAATAGTTTGCGGAGCGATAGCAGCCTGTTGTGGATGCGTATTGTCCTGTGAAGATTGCAGCGCGACTGGGCGCACAAAAGACGCCAGCGGTGTGGGCGTTTGTAAAGCAGACTCCGCGTTTCGCAAGCCGATCGAAATTTGGTGTATGAGCGTGTGGCGTGGTGTTCAGGCACCCAATCCAATCATTCATGTCATCGACCGCAAGGAACAACACGTTTGGGCGGTTCGCCTCGGCGGCCACTGAGGAGACCGATGAGCCAACCAGGAATGCGATCAGAAAACAAAACCTCGGCATGTCGAACCTTCGAGAGTGACACGGACTGACGCTAAAAAAGGGCACCTGCAATCTGTTCAAACAGAAGGCTCAATGCCGCACATCGCCTCAATTCTAACCGGCTGTGGCAAACCCGTAATCCCGATTTTACCAATGTGGTCCCAATCGTTCTAAAGTTGACCCTTGTTCTGCCTGACGCTGGAGCATCATGTCTGCGTGGTCATGTCGTCCGTGCGGGATGGTTGCATGCGTCTGACGGTTTCAGTTGTTCAAGCTCATCTTCAGGTTCATGAACGGACAGGTTGCGGTGCAAGTGTTGCGGGCAAACCAACATGGAATCAGACGAATCGTCTTGCGAAACAGGCAGCTGCAGAAGTTTTTTGTCGCTAATTAGAGTTCAAGCGTCAGCTGCTTTTTCAAAAAACAAATGACCGATTCATTCCCGTTTTTCGGCTTACCTATCAGAGTAACGCGAGACGAGAGATTCAATCTCGGACCGTTTGGCGAATATCGGCCATTCCTTCTCCACTTTTTCAGACGGACATACTCATGATCAGCCACCTTCATGGCATAACGCTGATAGTCGCCATTGCCACATTTGCAATTTGTTCGATCGTCCAGTTTGATCTGTCGTTTGAACACGATCCAGCGACGAGTGTAAAACTGATCATTTCCAGGATCGATGGAGAGGATGCGAGGCAGTCGATCAAGGATACGCTTGAGGACATGATTGACGGATCTGTGCAAATGATGACCACCAAGATTGCCGGTGATACCATGACGACCACTTTAGCGCCGGTAAGTGACGTTGATGCGTTTGTCAAAAAAATAAACTTCGGCACGGTTACTGAGGTCGATGACCGCAATATCAAGGTGGATTATGTGCCCTGACGGATCCGGTTGATGCGAAGTGTCAGATTGGATCGGTCTATCGATCGAAAGGGAGTCTTTGCTGCCTGTAGTGGTACAGTCATCCGAGGCAAGGGCATCCGAGGCAAGGGCATACGAGGCAAGGGCATACGAGCCAAGGGCATAGTGACGGCGGAGAGGAACTGCTTCTGCTCGAAGGCCTGCGTTGAAGATTGAGATGGATACGGGTCAGGATGGAAGGGATGTTTTCACGGCTGGCACTGCACAATCAGTCTGGGATGTTTTCGGCGGCCGGGCCTGCGCGTGATGGCTGAGTGCAATTTGGTCGTGAGCGATGAGCTTGCTGCATGAACGCAGAAACGCCCACCGGAATGCACCGGCGGGCGTCGTTGATTCTGCAGTTCGTTCAGTTGCCAATCGGGTCGGCTACTGGATGGTGTACTCAGCCAAATGAGTGTTCGTTTCTGCGTATTTCTTCAATTCGGCTTTGTAATCAACACTGGGATCAGTGAGCTCAAAGGTGCAGTTTCTAGTTGGGACATCAGTTTTGATGTTAATCACACCGGGGATTTTGGTCAGATCGCCTCGGACCGAGGCGGCACATCCTCCTCAGTGCATGTTGGGCACTTTGAGGCTGACAAGTGTTGCAATAGCCGAATCGGCTGTCGAACCTTCGGCAACCACGTTGGCTTCGTTTTCAACGACTGGTGTGGCGACGGGCGTTGTTTGCCCTGTGCAGCCAACCAGCCCTAGCAACGCAGCTTGCAAAAGCAATGCGTTTCTTCTCATGAGCTCGGCTCCGGAAAATAGAAATTAGTGACGTTATCCGACTATTGGAATCTCTGCGGTTATTATCGGCAAGTGTCAAATCGGCCGTGAATGTTGTTTTTCGCTGGCTCACCCATGCCCATACTCTGACCCCATTTGCGTCGCGTCAATGACTGCCTCAAATTCAAGCAAGGAGGGGCGGTTCTGGATTTTGTGGGATTTTCCGGTCGAGCGCTGCTGCAGGTAGGGGAAATAGAGCCGTTGAATTAGTGAAACCCAAGAGCGGGTTCGGAGGGTAGTTCCGTGTGTGTTCTTGAAGTTTGGTAACTCGACCCGTTCACCGACTGTTTTGGGTTCACTCGAGGAAACACCTTTCGACTCATGTTTTCTGGTGTTTTCCCACTTTCTGTGTCTCTCCTGGGAAGGAAATATAGTTTGGTTTTGATCCCAATGGAGCACGAGCAAGCGTTAGGATCAATGTTCGGCCTCGTTGGCTTTGCATCGATTTGCATAATACGTTCCACCAGAAAAAGGCAGAGTCAGTGCCATTTACCATCAACGGGATAGGGACTGCGTACTATGGGCGCAAGAACACGCGAAGTTATGCCAGTAACTGCGATGCGTGTCAGTCTGAGGCACTGTTGACGGACTATGAGACCGGGCACTTTTTCACCTTGGTTTTCATTCCGGTGATACCCTTGGGAAGGAAGCAGATCGTTGCAGAGTGTTCGAATTGCATGCGTCACCGCGCAATGCCGTTGAAACAATGGCAGACGCTGAAGGATGAAACCCTGGAGCAAGGGCTTGCTGCGGTCGCCAACGACATGGATGACGCGGTCAAGACGATGGAACTGCTCCATGCAATGACGACGTTCAATGAAATGGACGAGGCGAATGAACTTGCCGCCGCGTGCGCCACACAACATCGAAACGATTTTGAAGTGTTGCTTTGGGTCGGGTCCTGGCACGAAGAACAAGGAAATCATGAACAAGCACAGGCCTGTTTTTCCCAAGCGATTGAGTTGCAGCCGGACAATCCGAATAGTAAACGCATTCAGGCAATTAGGGAGCTGGACCAAGGGAACCCGAAAGCAGCCGCGCACCATCTGGAAGGTGTGCGGGATGATGCCGATCATTACGACCCGGGAATGTTTCTGATGCTCGCCAATGGCTACCAGGATGTGGGAATGCATGCCGAGGCTCTGAGCGAATATCAGCAACTCATGGAGCGAGGTCCAGCGTTTGCCAACGACAAATCATTTCGCAAACGCGTCAAGGCTTCCGAGAAAGCACAAAATGTGTCTAACTCATGCCTGCCAAAAACGGGGTTATTTGGGTAACCGCCGATGCAACGTATGCTCTGTGCGTTGCCGACTTCCAACTCCCCGGGCTGATCTGCATGGTTCAATGAACATAGCCTCGGTGAAGCTGGAATTTGAGTGAGAATGATTCCAGCTTGCTTGGGGATGATGCTTTACCTGGTTGGCTGAATATTTCCGACAGGCAGGCTTCCGGACAGGCGGGCTTCCGGACAGGCGGGCGTCAGTTTCCTGAGCTGCGAAACGTAGCCCAACACCCATCTTCATTTCTCAAGGGCGGAGATTGACGAGAGTTTCGCAGGTTTCGGCCAAGTCTGTTATGATGTGGGGACTCAATCGGTGCTACATGAACGCTCTAGCGGGGCTTCTTGCGGTACCTTGGCTAAAGCACAAAGGCACGGATGTCCGATTCTCAACCGTTGTTAATCCCGAGTACAATATCGGCAGGAGCAGTCGGTTCTGCGCCAACAGGCTTCTCAACCCACCCCATGTTGCTGCAACTCACCGCAATTTGTGCAAAGTGAAATCCCCCTCAGAGTGATAGAACAAGAGTATGAATCTCAGTATCTCCACACGTTTCAAACGTCCCTTGGGATTACTAGTCGTGCTAGTCACGGCGACCCACCTCGTAGCTGCCGGTCAATTGGATGCAGCAGAGCCATTTGCTTTCAAACCGAATGAAATTGTTGCGATCTATGGGAATGGTCTAGCGGACCGAATGCAACACGATCCATGGGTGGAAGCGAATTTGCAAGCTCAGCTAGCCGGCAAGCAAGTGAGTTTCCGGAACATGAGTTTTGCGGGTGACATGGTCAATAAACGCCCTCGCAACAAGGGCTTTACCAATGACGCCGAATATCTGCAACATGTTGGCCCCTCAGTCGTGTTTGTGTTCTACGGATATAACGAGTCGTTTGGGGGCCCAGGGGGGGCAGAGGGCTATCAAAGCGAACTTGTGAAATTGGTTGAACGCTACACAGCGCTTCGAAAAGAAAAAGACGCTGAGGTTCGTTTCGTATTGTTCAGCCCGATTGCCTATGAGAACAAGGGTGACCAGGATCTTCCGGACGGAATTGAGTTGAACGAGAATCTTGAGCTCTACACGGATGCGACCAAGCGAGCTGCTGAGCAGACTGGGCAGACATTTGTTGATCTTTTTCACCCAACGCTGGACCTCTTTCGAGGTAGCAACGATCGTTACACGTTGAATGGAATCCACCTCAACGCCAAGGGTTACAACGCTTTGGCAAATGTCATTTCTACGGCTTTACTTGGCAAGACGACTCAGGCAGATGCGAGGCTTTACAAGGCGGTAGAAGACAAGAATTGGCACTGGCACAACCGCTATCACGCAACTGATGGAAATGACATTTGGGGTGGCCGTTCCGGGCTGACCTTCGTCGATGGCCAAAGCAATGCTGATGTTTTGAAGCATGAACTGGTGATGCTGGATGTGATGACTGCCAATCGCGATAAAGCGATCTGGGCCGCAGCCACGAAGAAGCCGTATACGGTCGACGATAGCAACGTTCCCCCACCTGTGAAGGTGATCTCAAACGTGGGTGGTGGCAGCAGGAGTTCCAGCGCAGCCAAAGAGGGCAGCATCGATTACCTGACTCCCGCTGAATCGCTGGCTAAGATTCGTGTGCCCGAGGGCTATGAACTGAATGTTTTTGCATCGGAAGAGATATTTCCAGATCTTGCGAACCCCGTTCAGATGCAAGTGGACGCGAAGGGGCGACTTTGGGCTGCCAGCTGGAATACCTACCCAAAGTGGGAACCCGGTAAAGAGATGAACGACAGCCTGATGATCTTTGAAGATACGGATCGAGATGGAGTTGCTGATAAGCGAAAAATTTTCGCTCATGTCCACAACCCGCTTGGTTTTGAGTTCTGGGGTGGTGGTGTGATTGTGACCTCTGGCCCCGACCTGCTGTTTTTGAAGGACACCGATGGCGATGACAAAGCTGACGTCCGTTTCCCGCTCCTGCAAGGGCTTGGAACGGCTGACACTCACCATGCCGCGAATAATCTGATCATGGGGCCTGATGGCGGCATTTACTGGCAAAGCGGGATCTTTCTCGTGCACAACCACGAAACGCCTTGGAAACCCAACCTCAATATCGGTTCCTCGGGCATGTATCGATTCAATCCTCGCACGTTTGCGATCACCCCGCATGCGGGCAACAGCCCCAACCCTCACGGCACCAGTTTCGACTACTGGGGTTACTGCTATGCCAATGATGGAACCGGCGGACGGTCGTATCAGGTTCGACCGGAAGGCAAGGGATTCAAAATGCATACATTGCTAACGAAAGAATTTCGTCCGGTCGCTGCGAACGAGATCCTTTCCTCACAGCATTTCCCCGATGACATGCAGGATGACTTCCTGATCTGTAACACCATCGGTTTTCTGGGGATCAAGCAATACAGTCTTGATCGCGGTGGGAGCATGCCCAAACCTGAGGTCAAGCCCGAGACGCCGAAAACAAATGTTGCCATCACTCGCGGTGGCGGCTTGATCACGGTGAAACATCCGGCGTTCAAAGGGAAAGGGATCACTGGTTTTAAGCTGAGTGTGAATGGAAATCAGGAAATGAATATTTCCGAGGTCGAAGTCATTAGTGGTAACAAAAATATTGCCAAGACGGCTGCCCTGTCACAATCGAGCGAATACAACAGCGGTTCTTATCCGGCCACCCTGTTGGCAGATGGAAACAAAGGGAATTTTGCACACACGGCCAAGCAGAAGAATCCGTGGATGAAGGGTGATTTTCCGTCGCCAGTCGAGATCTCGGAACTGCGGGTTTGGAATCGCAAAGGATTCGAACAAAGGTTCAATAATGGCAAAATCGAATTCTTCAATGGCAAAAAGCTCGTTGCGGCTGTGGATATTAAGATCAAGGGTGGCGGCGGGAAGCCGGCTGACGAAAACCGCAAGCTGGGTGAAGTGTGGGGCACGCCAGGAGTCGAGTTGCTCAACAGCGAAGACCGAAACTTTCGACCCACCGATGCGATCATTGGGGAAGACGGTGCACTTTATGTTGCTGATTGGCACAACGCAATTATCGGGCATATGCAGCACAACATTCGTGATCCCAATCGCGACCACCGGCATGGGCGCATTTTTCGATTGACGGTCAAGGATCGTGCCCTGCAGGAGCCTGTTAAGATCGCCGGACAACCGATCGAGGCCCTGCTGGAAAACCTGAAACACCCCACCGACGGGGTTCGGCATCGAACGCGAGTTGAATTGAGCGGTCGTGACTCGGATGCTGTCGTCGCGGCAGCTCAGAAGTGGTGCAGGGACTTCGATCCGGACAATGAAGTGGAAGCCCATCACCTGCTGGAGGCTCTGTGGCTGCATCAGCAGCATGGGGTGATCAACGAGGACTTGCTCAACACGCTTATCTCGTCAAAAGTTCCGCATGCAGCCAACGCGGCCAACACCGTGAAACACCTCTGGTACAACGTTGAATCAGGAGCAAGCGGTTTTGCTGCCCCAGCGGAACTCGAGTTTGTCAAGTTTGATACTCCGAAACATCTCGCCGGTAAAGATAAGGATGCTTATCAGTTGGGCTCGGTTGTCTATCAGCGGGAATCCCATTGTTCCACTTGTCACCTGGCCCACGGAAAGGGCAATGCCAATGTTTACCCATCGTTGCTGAGCAGCCCGTGGGTCAACGGTAACGAGGAGCGTCTGATCAAATTGGCGTTGCATGGATTGCACGGCAAAATCCGTGTCAATGGCAAGACTTACGATCCTGCTCGCGGCGTACCGCCCATGACGGCATTCCGTGATCTGCTGAACGATGAAGAAATGGCAGCCGTGCTGACGTTTGTTCGTAATAGCTGGGGAAATCAAGCTGATTCCATCGATGCCGCCTCAGTCGCGCGAGTTCGTGCGGCAACCAAAGGTCGCTCGGTCGTCTGGACGCCTGAACAATTGACGCAGCAACATCCACTTGAACTGGAATTGATGGCCGAAATTGACAAGCAGCCTGAGGTTGAATTTTCCAATGATGAGCTGGAGAAAGAACTGATGGCCCAAAGCACTACCGCGATTGCTTCCGAAGCGATCTCACAGGGTAACGCCCTGCGGGGCAAGAAGCTGTTCTACGAGTCGGCCGCCGCCTGCTACGCCTGTCACGACCCACCTGGGCGAGTGGCTCGATTAGGGCCGGACCTGACTCGGTTGAAGACGCGTCTGACCAATGAACAGCTGGTTGATTCATTGCTTCGTCCTGCAGAGTTGATCGAAAAGGATTATGCACAGGTCAGCGTGCTGACCGTGAATGGACAGATTTTCACTGGCATTCGTGTGTCCGAGGATGACGAGCAACTCGTCTTGAGAAACCTTGCCAATCCAAAACCGATCGTCATCGATCAGGATGACATTGAGCAGGTGAAGGACTCGAAGACGTCTTTGATGCCAGCAAATCTTGTGCGGCAACTGAAAAGTCGCCAAGAATTCAATGACCTCATGAAGTACGTGATCGAAGTGCGGCGTCGTTAGGATGCGGCAACCCGAACACGCCAGGTAAATACGATAGGTTGACGCAGCCTTTGCGTTCGAAAATGCCGACGCAGAGATTATCGGATGCAGAGATTATCGGATGCAGAGATTATCGGATGCAGAGATTATCGGATGCAGAGGCTGACGAACGCGAAGTGATATGCAGTTCACTCACACCGGCGAGGAATCTTTAGCGATTTGCGTCTCCTGGCTAGCTGCGAAGACTACTGAGACTTTGTGCTTGCTGCCTAAGCACCCGATCGTCGCGATACTTGCAAGGTCAGATGCTCCGAATTTGCGGAAGCGAACGCGGATTGGGCGATCACAGGTTAAGTTCTCAGTTTCCGGTCGATCATGTGCGTTTGTTAGAGAATCGACTTTGGCAAGACACAAGTCCTGCTGCTTCAAAGGCGGTAGTCATTGGCTACCACATGCGACTGCAAAATCAATCTTGATGAGTGGTGAAGTGAGGTTCATCCTATCTGGTCACAGGTACCGTGAGACGAGTCGCTGACGCGTTGATGCTTCCCTAGGGTGTGCTAGTAGAACAAATTGAAGAGCGATGCCTCCTATGAACTCTTCAGAGCAGCAACTGGGCTTCATACTCACCAATCAATGGTGGGAGCATTTGGACCATTTCACTGATCAGGCGTTAACGGAGGATCCCAGTTCATCGCTGGCAGTTGCCTGTAAAGGATTCGTCCGCTTACGTCAGGGAGATTCTCAAGGCGCACAGAGGCTGTTCCTGAATTCATTGGCCATTGATCCGACAGACTCAGTGGGCCGATCCGGTCTCTTCTATTTTCATTTGCAGGAGGGGGATTTTGCTGAGGCGGATGATTTGATCAAAGGGCTGTTGCGTGATTTTCCTGAGTATGAGGGCGTTCATATCGCAAGGTGTAAACTATACGCTCTGTTCCGTGATCGATCTCGTGCCACGCAAGCGATAGGCGAAGCTCTATTTCTGCACCCTGAGAGTGAACCCATTCGTAGTCTTGAGCTATATCATGCCTATCATGGCAACGACGCCGCCAAAACAGTTGAATTGAGCACGGAGATTTTGAAAATCAGCCCGGAGAACGCGCTGGCACACCTCATCCTTGGGTGGGATCGACTGACCGCGAAGGAATTCGATCAGGCTGAGTACCATCTACGGACCTGCATGAGAATTAACCCTGACGAAAACACCGCTCGGATGCTGCAACTGCTTGAGAATACTCGAGATGGAAAGGCAAGTTGGAAACTCGTCTTTTGGGCCTACAAACGCAGAATTTCGCGGCTGTTGTTCCGCAAGCGTTTTCTACTGGAGCGTTTGCAGATGAAGTGGAGGCGTTGAAGTGGCCTCGTTGTCAAAAGTGCAAGCGGCGAGCATTGATGCACAGGATTTTCTGCAAGGCTGTTGAGCGGTTTGGATAGCACTGCGTGCTACACCAGAGTTTGGATCCATCAGGATGGGCAGTCGTTTTTTGAATGCTGATCGGGGCTGTCACGGGTAGCATCCGCCTATCGACCGCAGACTGAGACTGCACTAATATTATGAAACTTGAAGAAGCGTTCGTGGTCCGTTGCTCAGTTGCAAACTACGTCTGGTGCCAGTGCGTCGGGTGCCACGGAAAGTGCTTCCTGTGTGCGACAGTAAACTGCTAGCAATTGAACTGCTTACTTGAAAGCAAATTTATGAACAAGTTAATAGGTTGGTCTCTTGCCGCGAGTGCGCTGCTTGTTGGCGTGGCTTCCCAAACGTGTGCGGGCGCTCTTCCCCCGCTTAGTCCGACCGAGTTGAAGAAGGAAGCTGGCGAGATTTTTACGGGGAAAGTGCTTTCGGTGACTTCAAGCGAGGGGCCATCGAAGCGATTTGATGGCGACCAGAAATTCATTGATCGTACTTTCATCATACGCATGGGAGTGTTGAGCGTCCAAAAGTATGAGTCGCTGGTGGTGGGACAAGAGGTGAAGGTGCGTGCGTGGCAACCCGTAGGGGGTCAACAAGGAGGGTTGATTGGTTTTGTTGGGCCTCAAGGTCATGTACCAATTCCGAAAAAGGGGCAGATCGTAACTGTCTACACGGCAAAGGCCAAGAAAAATCCTGAGGCCACAGGCGATACAGGCCGCTCGCCCGGAAAACCAAAGGTTGCCGTTGTGACACCATTAGTGCCCAACGGGATGGTGATCCAGAAGTCGAAGGAAAAAATGCCTGATCCTGAAGTGAGCGGGCAGGCCTCACCGACCGACGAGGAACGGCAAACCGTTGAGCTGTTCAGCGATGCGTCGTCCTACCAATTCATGGCAACCCTTGCCCTGTACAAGGAAATGCTGATCAACAGGTGGGATGAAAAGGTCTACCGCCAATATGCGTATTACCTCGACAAGAATCAGTTGGCGTTGCAAAACATGTCCAAATCCCATGCCAACGACACGACTTGGGGACCAATGTTGAAAGAAAATGCAGAATACCAGGACTCTGTCGTTCAATCACTCCAGGCTTTCATCGCGGCCAAACGGAAAGGTGCAGTTCTTACCCCACAGCAGGTGGCGGATCTGACGCAGTTGCAACGTGAGGTGACGGCGAAATTGGGGAGGTAGTGGGCGACGCGCGGAACTCCGGCAGGAGCAATTCCGGTAGAAACACTGAGACGCATCGAAATGCGTTTAAAGTGATTTCAAGGGGATCATGGTCAAGCCACACTCTTCCTTGCCAATCGAATACACCACATACAGTTTTCCATTGCATTCGTAGCCGTAGGGGTACGACCATTGACTCGATTTGGCACGGCCTGGAAAGCGTGGGGCTGCTGATTTTCCATGGCGAATCCGGTATACCGTTGATAATGTCGATTCACCGGGACGACTAACGGACAGGACTAACGTGTTGCGATCTTTGAGGTTGCTGATCAGATAGTTCTGTCCAGTACTCAGTGTGCCCGCGTATGCCTTGGCACGCGGCATGGGAAGATTGCTTTTCGTGGCAGTCGTCCAAGTGCGGCCAAAGTCGTCGCTGAATGACACCCAGGCAAAACCACCACCGCCGCGAATCACAGCAGTGACACGGTTTTGATCCGACCAAACCGTCGTCTCAGCGTATGCGGGCTGAAGAGCCTTCTGGAAAGGGATCAAAACCGATTTCCAGGTTGTGAAATCATCGCCTCGACTCGTGGCCACGACGGGTAAACCATCCTTGTCCTGACCGCCGGTAATGTAGTCTCCATTCGGCATTTTAACTGGCTCATCATAAGGCCAACAATTGTTCATCACGATTCCTCGAGACTGCCATTGGTTCGCCGTCTCATTCAATACGAATGCTTCGGCTTGCAGCCCACGAAAGCGGCGACCGGGCTGGCCAATGCCGAACCGTGCACAGATGGTCCACAGTTCGTCCTTATGAACAAACAGAATTCCGTGGCTGTGTCGATCTTCGCCCTCGAAGCCGGGTGCAATGACCTCCAACTCGCCCCACGTCAAACCTCCGTCGGTTGACCGCTTTCCTCTGAGGGTTTCCTCAGGCCCATTTTCATTGGTGGGGCTATTTGCCCAGTTTGCATGCATCACTCCGTTGTGTTCAACGATTGCGGCGCCGTGCAGAAATTTGTGCTGGGATGGCGATGGCCGGTGAATGATCGACGTCTGGATGCCATCTGCGTACGGAATCTTGTTCACGTCAGTGGGGATGGGGTCTCCCGACCAGAGGGCGAACGAGGTAGGGGGTTCAGGAACGTCATGCTTGAGCGAGACGGGGGAATACATCGATTTCATTTTTTCAGGTGTGAACGCCCGATCCACCATCCCAACGTCATCCATTGCTCCTGTGAATGTTTGCCAGATCCGGCCATTGTCGTCGACACCTCCCAAGGTGATCGGTGCAACTGTGTTGCCAATGGGATGGTCCAGCTCTATCGAGCCCGCGAGGCTGCCGTTTACCCACAACTCAGCGCTGGTGGCGCGGATCACAACACCAAGCATGTGCCAATGCCCCAACTTCGGACGTTCCTCACTGCTGACGGTCACCCATTTTCCCTGCCACAGATAAAGACGAAATTGCCCATCCTTGTCGATCATCACACCCCATTCACGTTGACCAAGTGAATACTGGTTTTTGCAGGCGATCATCTGCTGGCTACCATTGTTGAGATAAGGATTTACCCAACCGGTGAGGGTGAATTCGGGTGTCCCTGCGTTAGGCCATTTCGACTCGCTGACTTTCAGCAGGTTTCCACCATCAAAGACAACACTTTTCCCTTTCACGCCCTCACCCAGAGTTACGCTGCTGCTCGGGATCAGACGCGACAAGTTTTTTGAATCAAATCGCCAGTGCTGCTCCTCAGCCCCCAGTGCTAGGTTGAACCACAAAAAACACAATGCGGTAAAGTAGAGCGGTCTGGACATAGGAAATTCCTGAATACAGGTGCATGTAATTTCCACAAAGGTAGCAGACCTACGCCTCGACGCGTGAGCAATGAACAAATCCTTGCACCATTGAACACACTCAGTTGTCTCTTGGAGGCGGCGAAACTGACGGGTTCACGGGTGATTTTGAACACACTTCGGGGAGCGGGTTGTCAATAAACCGGCGCCCACGGCGCTGCAGTAGATGTCACTACTCGCTCCCGTTCTGATGCCCTCTGCCTGAGATGATCCTGGCAAACACTGAAACCACCAAAGGTGTTGCGACGGTCGCGTCGACGATGCCGAAGGGAGTTTCAGGCAAGCACATCCTTGATCACATGCCCGTGAACATTGGTAAGTCGCCGCTCCAGTCCGTTGTGGTAGAACGTCAATCGCTCATGGTCGAGCCCCATGAGGTGCAACAAGGTGGCATTGAAGTCATAGACGGTTGTTTTGTCGACGGCAGCCTTGAAGCCAAACTCGTCGCTCTCACCATAACTCATCGCGTTTTTGACTCCCGCACCTGCAAGAAAGCATGTGAAAGCACCGGGGTTGTGGTCGCGTCCACTACCATTGGCCTGCAAGAAAGGCATTCGGCCAAACTCCGTTGCCCACACGACAAGCGTGTTTTCCAGCATACCACGCTGTTTGAGATCTGCGATCAGCGCGGCGGTGGGAACATCCATGATCTCTGCCTGCATGGCATGCGTATCGGCAATGTTGGAATGGGAGTCCCAGTTGGTGATGCCGTTGCCGCCTGAGGGATCACTACCATTAAAAAGTTGGACCACTCGGACACCCTTCTCCAGAAGACGACGCGCGAGAAGGCAGTTCCTTGCATATTTTCCCCTCAGTTCACTGCCACCTTCGACCCCGTATGCTTTTAAAGTTGCCTGTGACTCACCCGACAAATCCATCACGTCAGGTACGGAGGTTTGCATTTTTCCGGCCAGTTCATAACTGGCGATCCGGCCAGCAAGGTTTGCATCACCGGGATACCTGTTGAGATGATTTGCATTCAGCCTGGCAAGCAGGTCAACCGTTCGCTGATCAGTTTCGGGTGACACCAAGTCAGGGCGGCTAAGATTATTGGGTGGATTTGAGGCAGTGAAATCAGTTCCTTGGAATGCAGCAGGGAGAAACCCGTTGCCAAAATTATTTTTTCCGCTTCGAGCCAAACCACGCGGATCGTTGATCGCCACAAAGGCGGGCAACTCCTGGTTCTCGGTGCCCAATGCGTAGGTAACCCACGAGCCGAACGATGGGAATCCTTCCATCGTAAAACCGGTGTTCATGAAGTTTTCACCCTGAGGGTGTGCGCTTGTATCTGTGGACAAGGCGTGAAAAAAGCAGAAGTCATCCACCTGTTCTCCCAGTTTGGGCAGCAAATCAGAGACCATTTTTCCGGACTCGCCCCTTGGTTTGAACTTCCAGAAGGGTTTCGCGATGTTCCCGGACGGTCCCTCAAAAGTTACCGCAGGTAGCTGTGGCGGTTTTTTCCCGTGAAGTTTTTCCAGTGCGGGTTTGTAGTCAAACGTGTCGACATGGCTGACTGCACCTGGGCAGTAAATCACGAGCACTTGTTGAGCGGGTACGTCGAAGTGCGATCCGCGAGCGGCGTACGGATTGCTGGCATCGATCACGGGCCTGATGGGTTCAACGCCTCCGGCTGCGGGGGCATCTCCGGCCAGCAGACCGTCCTGATCTAATAGGCTTGTCAGCGCCAGCCCCATGGTGGACAGTCCAGCCGTTCCCAGGAAATTTCGACGGTCCAACAGACGTCTGCCATGCTGTGAGATCTTTTCAGGATTGATCATTTGTACGGTCAGGGTAAAAAGGCAAATTCGTTTGAGTTGATAAGTGCCCGACAGACACTTTCCAGATTATCCTTGCTGGCGACTTGGGTACATGCTTGCGACTCGAGACTTGTGGGCTGCCGTCCGAGGATCAATTCGAAACAGCGGGCAATCGCATTTTCCGCATCACCTTGGGCATGCTCGTTCGCGCGTTCAGCGATGAGCTTGGATTGTTGCATAACAAAGTCACTATTCATCAGATTGAGTGCTTGTAGCGGAGTGGTCGAGATGGGCCGCCGCGCTCGCACTTGACCACAATCAGGGAAATCAAAAGCGGTGAAAATCTGATCATCGACTCGCCGCATGCGTTCTTGATACAACATCCTGCGCCAGGTATCCGGACCGAAGTTGTTAACCACCTGCCACTGGGAGTAACGTTTTTTGACGTTATGAATCCGGTAACTGCGGCCTCCCACGGTGCTTTTCAGTTTCCCGGATGCTTGCAGGATGCCATCACGAATCACCTCCGCTTCGAGGCGTTTGGGTGGGAAACGCCACAGCAGTGAGGCATTTGCATCAAGATCAGCAGCGTTTGATCGTGGCAGACTTTGTTGGCGAAATGCGTGAGACATGACCATCATGCGAATCATGTGTCGCATCGACCACGGTTTTGGATCGGCGCTCGTCTCTGACAGCGCAGGCGTGGGATCCATGAATTCGGCAGCCAACCAATCCAGCAGTTCCGGGTGACTGGGCAGCGTCCCGGCGGAACCGAAATCGCTGGTTGTGGTCACAATCCCTTGACCAAAGACATGGTGCCACAGTCGATTGACCGCCACCCGAGAGGTGAGCGGATTAGTTTCTTCGGTCAACCACTCCGCGAACGCCTTTCTCCGGGCGCGACCCGTGCTCTTCTCTGGCAACGTGAGCGTTCCATCAAGTTCCTGCAATCCGGCTGGTGCTACTTGTTCCCTTGGGTTTTCAGGACTCCCGCGTCCCAGCACGTGAGTGGGGACCGGCTTGATAAATCGAGCGACAAAACTTGGTGTGGGCCCTTCCTCGGATACAACCGCAATGACTCGTTGCAATCCTTCCAGCAACATTGGTCGTTTCGTGTGTTGCTTATTCTGGTTATCGGAAGTCATGGAACTGGCGACTGGGGCCCATTCTCCCAGCTCGTTTAACGCTTCAACACGGTAACCACCGAAATTGAATTTGTGCAAACCCTCCAGATAATCCGTCTCCAGGTAATCTTCACGATTGGTACTCAGCCTGATGCGATTGAATTCCGCAGGTTCCGCGAACGTAATTTCGATGAATGGTTTTTGTTTTGTCTTTGCTGGTGCTTTGCAACCCCACGCCTGCGTTCCGAACTCACCGTCGTTGACCCTTTCTAATTGTGCACGTACCACCGCCATCTCAGGCGGGCTGAACGTCGAAGCACCATTGGAAGCAAGAGCTAGATTGTGCTGACGGTTTTCAGGTCCGAAAATCTCTAGTTCATCGAGTCTTACGCCATTCCAGTTGAAGGTGATTCTGACTTTATTGGTCTTTGTGGTGGGAAGATGGAACTCTTTGTAACCAATCCAGTTCTCTTCCCAAGCTCCCATCGGTGCGAGCTGCTGGTGAATCGCCTCAATTTGTGCGTACAGCTCCTTGCCGCGAATTCGACGGGGATGGTGGTCGGCTAACTCAGGGAAACGGCTGCCAAACTCGACCCCCTGAAACACGGCCGACATTGCGTAATAGTCCTGAATCGAGATGGGATCGAATTTGTGATTGTGGCAACGGGCACAGCCAATGGTGACCCCCATTGCCGATGCACCTACCGTTTGCAGGATTTCGTCCATCCGATCGGCACGTGCCTGACGCCGCGCACTGGGTTCTTGTCCCACTGTTGCCACGGGAACATGAGACCCGGCAACAAGATAGCCAGTTGCATCGCCCTGACCCACAGCGTCGCCCGCAATCTGTTCCATTAGGAATTGATTGTAAGGCTTGTCTTCATTGAAGGCTCGAATCACGTAGTCACGATAGATCCAGGCGTTTTTGCGATACATATTGCTTTCGCTACCATTGGTCTCGGCCCAGCGGATGACATCAAGCCAATGTTGTGCCCATCTCTCACCAAAATGTGGCGAGTCAAGCAAGCGGTCTATCAACTCGGAATAGGCCTGCTCGCCATTGCTGGCATACGCAGTCGTGAAACGAGATGTTTCCTCGGGTGTCGGCGGGAGGCCTGTCAGTACGATGGATGCTCTACGCACCAAGGTACGAGCATCCGCCAGCCTTGAGAAACTGAGACCCTTTTCTGCAAGCTTGGGTTCCAGAAACACATCAATGGGGTTTTTCTTGTTGGTGTTACGATTGGGCAAGTCAGTTCGAACCACTGGCTGAAAAGACCAATGATCTGATTTTTCGCGGGCAATGTCCTGCATTTGTCCGGGCCACACGGCACCCGCTTGAATCCAGTCCGTCAGCAACTTGATCTGAGCTGCCGGGATCTTGTCTTCGTCTGGTGGCATCGACATGTCTTCATCAACATGATTGATCACCTCTACCAGATAACTTTTCATTGGCTCGCCCGGAACGACCGCAGCCAATCCTGAATCGCCACCACGCATCATCTCGACTCGTCGATCCAAACGTAACCCTGACTCCTGCTCGTCTTCACCGTGGCAGTGTAGGCAATGCTCCTCCAAGATCGGTGCAATGTCCCGCTCGAAAACGATTTCCTTGGCTTGGAGGCTCATTGTCCCAAGACCCAGTGCAATTGTTGCAACGATTTTCAAACAGGGAAGACGCATGATTCGGTGGATGAATGTGTTCAAAGGGGATCGTCGGGTAAACGGGTGAGTTAAGGGGGCGGCGAGCCGCATGATCGATCGGTCATTTCCCAGCGGGAGCCGGATCGAATTTTTCGCGATAGGCTTTGTATTCTGGCCATGTGAGTTTCCCATCACGATTCTCATCAGCTTGTGGATTTCTCAGGAAGTAGTTGGATTTCCAGACTTCTGCACTTTCTCGGGGCAAAGCTTTTTTCGATGGAACGCTGGCTGACTTTGGTTTGCCGCTGGCAACTTTTCCCGATTGGGTTTTTGGTTGGAAAGGTGGCTGTTCAGGCGTTTTGACCTCGGGTCCCGGGACCCGTGCGAGGAGTTCTTGGCGCAAGATACGCAACGGTTCAGAGTGCAGTTGACTGCCTGCCAGATTATTCCATTCATGAGGATCGATGTTTGTGTCATACAGTTCTTCGCTGCCGTTTTCGTAGCGGATGTATCGAAAATCCCTGCTCCGAAGCGAATAGCTCTCTTGCGAAGGTTGATACTTGATTCTCCACTTGTAGAGTGCAGTGAGGGCCGAGTTCGGGCCGTTCCACTGACCGTTTGTGGGGTCTGTGAGCAGCGGTTTGAGGCTGTGCCCGTCTAGTCGGTGGCCACGCTCATTCTTTTGGGTGTCGGTAGGCAGTCCGCATAAATCGAGCAAGGTGGGATAAATGTCGATCAGCGAAACGGGCTGATCAGACAGGCCGCCTGATTCGGTGACACCGGGAGCACGGATGATCAAGGGAATGCGTGTACTCTCCTGCCACAGTGAATTTTTGTAGAGGTAGTTTTTCTCGCCCATTCCCCAGCCATGATCACTGGTGAGGATGATGATGGTATTGTCCTTCAAACTGGACTGATCCACCGCGTCAAGAATGCGTCCAACCTGCTCATCAACGGAGGCAACGCTGGCAAGATACGCCTGGATGAAGTGCTTTAACGCCTCCTCCTGTGAGGCATAAGAATCTACCAAGGTGTTGAATAGTCGCGTTCCCATATCCTCGCTGCGTGGCCCATCAGCTCCTTCTGGGATCCCCCGCACCGTGTGGGAAAAAGTATCATCGACGTCACCCGGGCGTATCATTGGTAGCTGGAGCTTGTCGATCGGAAACATGTCAAAAAAGCGTTTCGGAACAATCAACGGCGTATGAGGCCTGATGAAACCGACTCCCATGAAGAACGGGTGCCGCCCCGGTTTATCCGCGAGTTGACTGAGTTGGTCGACCGCCCACTGCCCGTTGAGCTCATCTGCAGTCAAACCACGATCATCCTGTGAATCGACCTCAAGCGTCCTTTGCTTGGCCCAACTACCAGTTCGCCAACTCAACGGCTTGCCTTCAACCGACTTGCGTCCATCAAGGTTCACCAAAGGGCCAAAGGAACCGTCAACCGCACCGATCTCCGAGTAAGGTTTGGGAACATCCGGATGGGCAAGCTTGTTTTCCCCATCGAAAGCGAAAGGGCCGTAATCTGCCGGGTTGCCGAAACTCTTCCATTCCTTTCGTACCATGTGATGCATCAGCTTTCCGGTTCCAAGCGTCTGATATCCGTTGGCGCGAAAATGATCCATCATGGTGCGGGAATTTTTGAGCACCTCATAACCGTCCCATTTAAAAAAACCGTAGCATCCAGAATGATGTGGGTAGATCCCGGTAAACAAACTGGCTCGGGATGGTCCGCAGATGGGGATATTGCAATGTGCTTGCTTGAACGAGACACCGGTGCTGGCTAGTCGCCGCATGTTGGGGGTCTGCGTTTGCGGGTGGCCACCATAACCTTCGACATAATCATTCAGATCATCGCAAACGATTAGAATCACATTCGGCTGACTGGCAACGCAGATAGGTTTTTCGACAATGAAATCCAGCACTAGCACCAGGAAAACCAGCATGCCGAACGTGGGAAAAGGTCTTAACCTGATTTGCATAGATACTCTTTGCCGTGCTTGAAGCTGGGGAATTCGCTGTATCACCAAGGTTAACTGCTGCAAGAATCAACAACGCAACACAATTCATGTCGAATTTGCTCAACCCTTGATTGTCAGCGAAGTCGTCACACATGCGGATGATCAATCCACCGCGTGGGATGATTCAGCCCAAATCAGTCCATCGCCGGAAGGTTGCATTTCGAGTTCAGCCCGATTTGCCGTTTTCCGCAGGCTTCCATTCTCGATTATACCACGAAAAGTCACAAGGCTCTTTTCATCGACCTCGGCTTGCTATGTGGTTTTCCACAGCGATTGATTGATAAGGGATTTCAAGCCGATCACCGACTCTGAATTCCAGCAAGTTGGTTCATGCTTTAGCAAGTGACGAGTGAGAGACCCTTGGTTTCCGAACGCGGTGCAATCAGGCGGCACTGGTTTGGGGCGGACATGATGTTCCCGCAGCCTTGCACAGGGGGCGTCAGATGAAACCAGAGGGAGTGCGTGGTGAACCCTCCGGTTACCTGAGCCGTGGTCCGGCTGAGCCGGTAATCAGCGAAGAATGATTTCTGAATCGCTGTTATCGTGGTTTCTTATTGACCATGCAGGGCGTTGGACCACCGGGTATGTGTGGCCGACGATCTGGCAACAGAGTGTTACGACCCTTGCTGATATTCCATAACATTGGAAGGTTCGTCTTTACGGTTTGAGTTTGACTCTCAGAGTGACCGATGGTGAATCTGCATTGCGCGGAATTTCAACAACAGCAGTCACATGTGTTCCATTGGGTTTGCCATCTTTTCCCTTCCCCGATCGTGAGTAAGTTGCTGAAAGATTGCCATTCTGAAGTGTGTAGGAACCGCGGAATTCGTTTTCGGTGAGCGGGGCAGCGTCAGGGAATTGATCCTTCAATTTGAGGTTGATTGGGCCAAGAAGTTTCGTGATACCTGCTTTACCACCCACTCTGGTTTCGCCCATCAGCGTATTGATGCCACGGCGCATTGCTAAAAGGTTTTGTACTGCGGTGACCTCCTTGTATTCCGATGGCATTCCAATCGCTTCCTGTCGGACAGTCTGTTGTTTTCCAGGTAGATTGAGCTCAAAGATACTGTCGGGTAAGTCCGCGATCTGAGGGATCTGTCGTGTTTTACGGATTTGTTCAATCTGGCCTTGGACTGTGTTTGCATCGAACTCCAAGAACTTGCTTTCCGCAATTACAAAATGCAAAAACTTCTGCACCTCTGCAGGAGTCAGCTTGCCTTTGACGTCTCTCCCGGCTCCGTAAAGTTCTGGCATCTCGATCTGTCCGTTTGCCCGCAGCAAAAATACCGGTGCTTTGCTTTTGCGAGGGGGCATGAATCCGTTCTGCTGATCAAAAATGAAGATTGCCTCGTTCTTGTTTGCCGGGAGATCATATTTCACCATCTGCTGTTCTTGAGCAGTAAGTTGGGGGAATGGTGACAATGAGAGCGAGACGAACAAGGCACCTGCAGGCAACAGCAGGAGGGACAGACGCAAGAGAAAAGTTGACATGGTTTTGTGTTTGATCGAGAGAAGAAGTAAAAGACGCATTCGTGGGAAAAGAGTATCACCCCTGAACTGTGTTTTCCGTGTTGCTTTGTGAGTAATGCAAGCGAGCCAAACTTACTCACCAGCAACCAGGTGAAAAAGTATGTTCGTGATAGGGGTCGACATCCATCTCAGGGGCTGCTGGCTTGAATGTTTCAACTCCAATATTAGCGATGCTTGCGAGATGGATTTTAGCCGAAGAATGGATTTAAGAAAGAACTGGCGGGGTGACGCCAAAGACACCGGATCGGAGCTCATTCACAGCAGAAAGGCGTCGCCACTGTGAAACCTGAGTTAAACAGCAAATCAGATTGTGAGGCCGCCAACGATGGCATCAATGAGCAGGACCAGCACCGGGTGTCACCTGTCATTGCGGCAGGTCCAGAAGCCGTGCGACCGGATATCTCAAATGAGCCTTTTCGTAATTGTGGGAGCGTTTGTAGAGGAAGTCCAGTTGGGCGCGGCGGTCACCTGCGAAAACTGAGTCTGCCTCCTTCTTGGAATTGAAATCCTTCCGTAGCTTATCGTCTTCGCTTAGTAACTTCGCTGCGGTAGCCTCAAACACGTACGGGGAAAAATATTCTTTACGCTGTAAAACGGTGTCAAATCGGTTCCATCGAAACAGGGAGTCCATCGCTTTTGGCTCGAGAGCTTCCACCACATAGCGTGCTTTGTCCTGACGGATCGGAACGACGACGTCACCCGGTCTCAACAAGACGTCCTCACGCACTTTGGAGAGCTCAATGTGGTCATGAAAGAAGTGTCCCTCGTACGGTGCGGAGCGGGATTCAACCGACTCGATCCGGTAAACCTCAGCGGGCAAGGTGAGTTGGTCCGTGATCGTCAGCATCTTGACAGAATTGATCTGCAGTAACTTGATCACGGTGTGCCATTCTCTTGGGATCATGTATCCCGCAGGCAACGTCACAGATTCACTGACGGTGTAATGATTGAAGTAGGGAATGTTGCGAATGTAGGGTGCGTCCCGGTCGTAGAGCAACCGCTTCCCGCCGGTGACTTTGCTATCAACCTGTTTTGCCTCGTATCCATGGAACTCCAGTCTGGTGGGTTGGTTGCGATCCACCTCCCATGCAATGGGCACCGATTTTTGTTGGTGATAGTCATCCCGATCCTGTCGTCGGATGGATTGAAGCTTTTGGCCTTCTGTTGCGAGTAGTTGCAAAGCTTGATCAAGGAAAACGCGTGTTGCAGCCACGCGTTGAGGGTAAGGTTTCAGCATGTGGGTTTCAGTCATGTACCCGATGGTTTGAAACAGGCCAGTGAATCCTGTTGAATAGCGTGGCGTTTCCAGGAACTGTGAGAACCCGTTATCCGGTGCAGCACCACCCGCATTCACGTAAGGAATCGTGGGGTACCCTGCCTGTTTCATAGCAGCAAACAATTTTGGTTCGAACTCGGAGTGCATGTATTTTCCGAGGCTCAAACCCAATTTGTCCTTCTGGCTTTGTGAAGTGGTCATCACGTGTTGATAGTCTGCTCCATTACTGACATGGGTATCAATGAAGAAGTCGGGATCAAGGAGATGAAAAATCTGGGCAAACGATTTTGCGTTGCGTGTGTCACACTTCATGAAATCGCGATTGAGATCGTAGTTTCTGCCGTTCCCTCGAAACCCATACTCGCGTGGGCCGTTTTGATTGGCACGTGTTCCCGTGTTGCGATTCAGTGCGCCGCCGATGTTGTACAGCGGAATGATCGCGACAATCACATTATCCAACAGCGATTGATACCGCTCGGTGTCGAACACGAGATCTCTTGCAAATGCCATCGATGCGTCGACACCATCAGACTCACCTGGATGGATCGCATTGTTGATCAGCAGCACAGTGCGAGGATCGCTTGCCACATCTGCAAGCGCGACATGATTTTCATCAGTCACCAATACCAGTGACAACGGAAATCCGCTGTCGGTCTTGCCCATGGTATTGATCGTGAGCTGATCGCTGTTGTCAGCCAGTTGCTGATAATACGCAATCGCGCTGTCGTAGTCTGCAGTCTCCCAGCCATCACTGCGCTCGAATGGTGTAGACCACTGGGGCTCCTGACTATAACAGTACCATCCGGCAAAGAGCAAAAAGCTCAAACTGGCAACCATCGCCCCACACCTGCAAACATTCCGGTAGAGTCTCATTCCTGTTCCTATGGTCGTCAAATCACTAACTTTCTTTGCTGTGGAGACAGCCGGACTGACAAATTCCGTGAGTGTCTGGTCCGCAAGCGTCACGACTTCAACAAGTTTGCCAAGGTTTCAAGTGGTGGTTCCGCATCCTCATGCGTTGAACGCCCAACCCTCATGCGTTGAACGCCCAACCCTCATGCGTTGAACGCCCAGTGTAATGAAAATTTCTGCTCATGTTCAACATGCCGGATGGTGGGCTGAGGCGTATCGCAGAGCCGCGACATATAATCTACGTGTTTGCATTCCCACGTCTGGTTCAGGTTTGCCTGCATGCTGTATGCAACCCAATCAGGAATGTCATTCTGCAAACCTTTGCAGTTGCAAAGTTGAAAGTGGGAAACCACGAAAATCCGTCATTCAGCTCTTTGGCTCATTGCGGCACGGAGGCTTTCTAATCTTTCGGGCATTTCCTGCGCCGCATCAACCGCAAACCAACGCTGCGATCCTTCTCCGAGCGAGCGTACCGAAAATTTGATTGTGTTGTCAGCAGGCAGGCTGATGTGGCTGCAGGAAAGAA
>PKCN01000155.1 GCA_002862205.1 Planctomycetaceae bacterium
GACGACCCTGAGCGAATCAATCGGCAGTTTTTGCCTGAAAACCAACGCACACCATTATTTCGCTCACGGGTAGCAAAACGTCCCAGTGCCGCTTCGACTCCTGCCTCACCAGTGACTCGCTGAAACGGCGCACAAGCGGGTAACACAGCGCACAAGCGGGTAACACAGCGCACAAGCGGGTAACACAGCGCACAAGCGGGTAACACAGCGGACAAGCGGGAGCGTGGGAGGCAACCTGCTGCCTGCCCCATCAGTTCTGCTCTATCAGTTCTGCTCTATCAGTTCTGCTCTATCAGTTCTGCTCTATCAGTTCTGCTCTATCAGTTCTGCTCTATCAGTTCTGCTGTACGGGTCCCAAAGCTTGATCCGTAAAATCTCTCACATGATCAAGCAGCTCGTCATAAGACAACGTCTCGACGTCTTCGCCAATCAACTCCACTTCAAACGGACCCTGGTAATCACAATCTCGCAGTGTCCCCAGAATGGTCCGCAGAGGAACACATCCCTCTCCTAGAAGACACCGATTCATCTCACCCAAAGGAGAGTGCCGAGCATCGCCCAACTGAACCAGGTGAAGATAGGGAATCACATCCGGCAACCAACGCACGACTTCTTCATCCATCCCCACATGATAGGTATCAAGCACGACTCCCAATTGCGGGCTATTCACTGCTTCGATGATATCGAGGGTCGATTGCAAATCATTTACGAACGACCATTCGTTTCCACAGCCGGGATGAATGGGTTCAATCGAAAGCCGAACCCCGAATTCTTCGGCGACTTCAGCAATTTCTTTCAACGCATCACAAAGCGTTCGCTTTGCATGATTGCGAATGTGATTATTCCGGCCCCCTGCGAGCACGATCAAGGTTTCAGCTCGCAAGGTTGCCGCATCACGAACAGCATGAACAGCATCGAGCACGGCTTCCTCAAACGCGCGACCATCACTCCCAGTGAACCCTCCAGCCCAAGACAGGGAAGTCACATCGAGCTGAGATTCTGCCAACAGATCAACGGCTCGTTCAACGCCAAAGTCTTCCAATTTCGGCCGATAAATTCCAATTCCCTTGAAACCCCTTTGAGCGTAGGCATGGACGTCATCATCAAACGCCCAGCGGAGTGTCGAGAGCTGACTGATTGCAAGCGTATTCATCCGTGGCTATTTGCTTGAACAGGAAGAGGACAGAAGCGAGACGCAGCAGTATGTTTTGTTATGCGTCGCTTGTAAAGATTGGGCAATAGAATATCGTCTGGAATAGCCCAGTCCAAGATCATTTCATGTGCGGCAACCGACGCCCCTGCCTGCTGGCTTTGTTAAGCTGTTCGTTCAATTCGTCGGGAGAAAGCGGCACAATCGAGATTGTCATCAGTGATTGCGGGTCGATTTCGCTACTGGCCCTACGTTTTGCTAGCTGTTCGACTTCTTCCTCAAGAGCATCTAACCAGGCAGGAACATCGAGTCCCACACCTGTCGGATGCCGAGTCAACAATTCGGCTTCCTGCTGCAACAATTCAAAAGATCGACTTTCACGATTGGTTTCGGCATCCCGCATCGCAGGGCCCACCAACGCACGCATCCTGTCAATGGTCATTGGCTGGACAAATCGCTCCAGAATCCGGTCGGCAACCGTAGGCATCCTCATGGCATACTCTGTCTGTAATTGCCGCAACCTCTGCACGTAGATATCTGCTTCCGTGCCAATGCGCTCACTCAAACTACGGCGCCACATCATGGCAGCTTTTTCCAAACCGCTTCTGACCAGCACTTCGTGTGCCCACATCACCGGCTTCAGGTTCCACGCAATGCGCTCGTACTTGATACGCAATCGCAAAAAATCCAGGAACATGTAAACGAGTTCACCACGGTCACTCTGCGTCGTCGTGCTGTTGTAATCCAGATACTCAGTGTGGTGATCGATCAGGGATTCATAAACAAGAGTCATCCAGCGATCTGCTTCGGCAACCTGCAAAAAGCCATTCTCCAAGTCTTCCACCAATCGGGTATCCGCAAGATGGTCCTCACCTTCTTCCATCGCGCGAGCCAACCACTGTGAAACACCTTGATGCAGGATCGCGCGAACGTTCCCCAACTGAAGAAACATCTGCGTGAAGACTGGGTCACCATAATCTTTGACAAAGGAGACCAGCAGTTTCCATTTACGTGGGTCAATGACCGATTCCAGAGGAGACAAACGCAGCGTCTGGCTGTGAGCCAGCCAGCTTCCCAACATCGTCTCGGCGAGTCGTTCAAGGCACGGGACCAATGCTTCGGCACACTCACCATCATCGGCGAGCATCGCGTCGTTGTCTTGCGTCTGATTGACATCAACCGAATCGATCGGTTCGGTGCTATCTTCTTCGGTGCTATCTTCTTCGGTGCTGTCTTCTTCGGTGCTATCTTCTTCGGTGCTATCTTCTTCGGTGCTATCTTCTTCGGTGCTATCTTCTTCGGTGCTATCTTCTTCGGTGCTGTCTTCTTCGGTGTCGACTTTCTTTCTCTTGTCTTTCTCGAGAGGGTCATCACTGCCAGTGCCTTGACCAGCCGCCTGGCTCTGTCTGACGGACTCGACCAGCGATGCCACGAGCGACCGGAATCCTGCTCGAAAAAGACCATCAAATTCGGTCACTGCCCCTGCACCAATGGGATTACTGGTTTCCATTTCACGTGCCGTCTCAATCAGCCGGCATGTTTCAACCAGCAGACCGCGTCGTGGCAGCCAGTGCATCAGATGACGCAGCACCCTTTGCCGTAACCTTGCCACATAAATTTTGACTGGGTCTCCTCCTCTGGACAGCGGAATGTAGAGCAGATTTTTATCGCGTAAGGCATCCAGAAACGGCGGAAACAATTCACGCACCTGTTTCTGGTCGCTGGCGATCAGTGCACCAAACATTCGCACCGCCTGCGCGTCATCCTCGACCATTTCCTCTTCGGCGATCGGATTGGATTTTCCGCCGGACAGAGCGAGCAGGGCACCGCTGATCAAACGACGTGAATCAGACATTTCGACAGCCGTTCCGATAATCCGTTCCATCAACGAGTCTCTCAGAACCCTGCGACGATCATAACTGCGCATCGATTCTTTATCGGCACCCGCCGGCGCGATGGGAAATTCACGCACTGAGTCGAGCAATTCAAGCAGGCCAATACGATTTTCTCTTGCACGTTTTGCCCAAGCTTGCAGCGCATCAACACGATCCATGAGATCGGCTTCATTTTGGTCAGCCACTGCAATGTCAGCCGCAACAGCCCACATCCGAGCCAGCGACTGCATGAAATTGAGGTGTTCAATCAGCCGCTTGGATTCTGCCTCCAACGCATCATGCCCAGTCTCGTCAGCGAACCCGAAGACAGAACCTTCGTTGCCATCATCGGTGGTATCACGGTACGTCACACCTTCATACGCAGCGTCATACAGACCTTCGCCATCCTCACCCTCCTCGGAATCAACCGCGGTGAGTTCACGATCCCAATCACGCGGTTTTTTTTCTTTTTTTCCGAGAACAAAGCTCGGTGCGGACCAGAATTCTTCAGCATTGGCTTCAAAATAATCAAACATTTTGCGGACCAACGGCCAAACTTCGGACGTGTCCCCACCAGCGACCGGCTCGAGAGAAGATTCGCCAAATTCTGCCAGATCACCAATGGCAGATCTGCGTAGATGCAACAGCCAACGTTCAGAAAGTCTTGGCAGTGAGTTTCCTCCCAACCGCAGCCCCACCCGCTCCGCATTGCTCAACCAATGTACCAGCAACGCCATGGCGGGCACGAAGTCCTGCCGCTCCAGCAGTGCGGAGATCACCAAGGCGTAGGCTCTTGGGGAATCGAACAGATCCGCATGCGGCGCCCAAAAAGCGACATTTCCAGCCTCAGCACCACCTTCATGCCAAAGCCTGAGAGCTCGAGCAACCAACTTCGCAGACTCGTAAGACTCCAATGGGTCTGCCGCTTCGATGGACTCAACGGTATGCGCGGCGTAGACACGCCACCACTCTGCCATTTCTCGATATCGAGTTTCCATTTCATCGTAAGCAGCTTGATCATTACGTGCCGCTGCTTCACTCCAAACCCTCGCGGTGTAGCCAAACACCTGCTCGGTGAGATACAGCATGTCATCGACGCGTGTATCGTGAACACCGCTTTCAGGTCCGGCATACAGGCTGAAATTGCCGCCGCTCGCAAGGATATCCCAGGGATCAATCAGCGCCCCACATTCGATTGCCCTTTTCATCAGATCAAAGGCAATGGCAGGTACTTTGACGGCGGCTTCCAGGTCTCCCGCGCGGATTGCTCGCAGCCCCAGCGTCATGACACAATCAATTCGGCACATCATGCGAGCTGACGCAGCCGCGACCGTATCGGTCTGACGTTTGGCTGCATCGGGATAGCCCATCCGTGCATAGAGCCGTGCCAGTTGCACATGCTGCAACTGAGCGGCGCGACGTTCAGCCAAGGCTGCATTCAGATGCTGCCGAGCAGCTCCGAAGGGCTGGCGTCGCAGCTTCTGTTCACTGTAGAGCCGCTCGGCGTGCTCGCCATCAATTTGCTTCATACAGTCTTCGTAATACGCATCACGAAAGGCCGCAATCGGCTTCATCAACCCCCCCAGAGTGATATCGCTGGTGTAAGCTCCGGGTCCCCATCCCGTGATACCGGATGCCATCAGCATGGTGCCAGCCAGCACGCACGCGGCTTCCGCTACTTTTTCCTGGCGTTCAATCCCTGTCTTGCCAGCGGCTCGCCCCAGCAACGATTCCAAGGTGACCTGCCTGAGCACAAAGCGATTGTAAAAACCATCCTCGGAAATCGAGCGTTCATCCCAGCCGCCAAAATGATAGTTCGGTCGACGGTTGACAGGATGATCGAAATCATACGCCCGCGGATCGATGGAGATTTCCTCAACGCGATCAAGATCAAAGGATGCCGAACGCAGCACATCCTCCGCCGTCGTTGCCAATTTTTCTATCGCGAGCTCAATGATCTCCCGATAGGGCCCGGCAGTAATACCGGCGTCCTTGACATACAAGGGAACCGGGCAAACAAACTCGTGACGGTAGGGCTGACAGGTTCGATTTTCCAGCATCGCCACCGGACGATAACCGACAAAGTCATCCAGTCGATCAATGGCAGCGGCAACCACTTGATCATCGTCACCAGTCAAACCAACCGACAACAGCGCATCGGCCGCGCGGGCCATGAAGAAACCGTTGAACAACAGTTCCGGCACCTGATGAAAAAGCAGGTCCCGATGAAAATCAAGGTAGGCTGGCAGCAACTCACTCCATAGCAATGAAGCAAGCCGCGAAGCCTGTTTGCAATCTTTGAAAGCAGCTTCATTGTCTTGAAGATTCTGAAGCGTTTCGCCAATCCAATCCTTGACCACCAACCAAGCTGGTGGTCCGGTCAACGGATCTCCTGCGCTGGCGATGTCAAAGACAGTATTCCACGCGGCCATGATCGATGGATCACTGGCACCTGATGAAAAATTCATATACCCCGCCAAGCGATGAAGCGTTTCGCTCAAAGATTCAGGTGGCGGGGTGTTTGACATCAAACAGAATGCGTGAGGGTAGGAACCGAGGTCAGCGTGAACTCATCAACAGCATCAAGTCAACTATTTTTTCTTGCTTCTCTTGGCAGTCGATTTCTTCTTGGCCGGCGAACTCTTTTTAGCAGTCTTCTTGGCTGCTTTCTTCTTGGCGGTTTTTTTGCTGGCAGTTTTTTTGCTGGCAGTCTTCTTGGTCACCGTTTTTTTAACCGCAGCCTTTTTCTTGGCGGTTTTCTTGGTCGCCGTCTTTGTCGCTGTCTTCTTTGCAGCCTTCTTCGCTGTCTTCTTCGCTGTCTTCTTTGCAGTCTTCTTCGCAGTCTTCTTGGCTGTTTTCTTGGCTGTTTTCTTTTTGGCAGCCTTCTTCGCTGGCTTCTTTTTGGCACCACCAAAGGCAGTTGCCCATCCGTCCGAATACTTTTCGTTGGTTCCGATACGCAGAATCGTCATGGTTCTCTAATCCGTAGGAGTAAAATTCAAATGTGTGATAAATTCGCGTTTGATAAAAAGCATCTGTCTCGGGAACCTCTTTTCCGGGCCCCCTTTTTTTTCGGCATTCCCGGCAGTCCCGGGCAAGCGGGGATCCACCCCCGTCATTGATGGCACCGCATTTTATCTTCAACAACTTGGTTTTGGTGATCCCACATGCATTTGGTGCTGCGACATCACCATCGTCAATCAACCAGCATGAATGCTTTTGTATTTGGCTCGTCTGGAAACACTGTCATCATCGGGGTCATCTCCCATACGCTCGCGCAGGTTACGTTCGTAAGTATCAAAATTGCCCTCGCACCAAGTCAGTTTTCCATCGCCTTCAAATGCCAGAATATGCGTTGCCAGGCGATCGAGGAACCAGCGGTCGTGACTGGTGACCACCACACATCCTGCAAAGTTGGCAATCGCTTCCTCGAGCGCTCGCAAGGTATCCACGTCAAGGTCATTGGTTGGTTCGTCCAATAGCAACACGTTGCAACCCTGTCGCAACAGTTTGGCCAGATGCACGCGATTGCGTTCTCCCCCGGAGAGCGTGCCAACCTTCTTTTCCTGATCCGAGCCTTTGAAATTGAATCGGGCAACATAGGCTCGCGAAGCCACATTACGACCTCCCATGACGATGGTTTCGGTGCCACCGCTGATTTCTTCGAACACGGTTTTCTCGGGCGACAGCGAATCACGACTCTGGTCGACGTACCCCAAATCAACAGTATCTCCAACTCGGAACTGTCCCTGATCCGGCTGATCCTGGCCTGTCAACATACGGAACAACGTCGTCTTGCCGGAACCATTGGGGCCAATCACCCCCACAATGCCGCCGGCAGGCAGTCGAAAGCTCAGATCATCCATCAACACCTTTTCACCAAATGCTTTGTGAATGCCAGTTGCCTCGATGACAAGTTCTCCGAGATGTTTGCCCGAAGGAATCTGAATTTCCAGATCATCAGGCCGATCCTCAAACGTCTGTGCCGACATTTCCTCGTACGATCGGATCCGCGCCTTGCTCTTGGCCTGCCGCGCTTTGGGGCTCATCCGAATCCATTCCAGTTCCCGCGACAAAGTCCGCTGCCGTGCCTGCTGCTGCCTGTGTTCGATCTTCATTCTTTTTTCACGAGTTTCCAACCAGGCTGTGTAATTGCCTTCGAATGGAATGCCCTGACCGCGATCAATTTCAAGAATCCATTGGGCGACATTATCGAGGAAATACCGATCATGCGTGATGGCAACAACGGTCCCGGGATATTTTGCAAGATGCTGTTCCAACCAGGACACGCTTTCGGCATCCAGGTGGTTGGTAGGTTCATCGAGCAGCAACAAATCAGGCTGACGGATCATCAATTGACAAAGTGCAACACGTCGACGTTCTCCCCCGGACAATTTTGTAACATCAGCATCCCCGGGAGGCAGGTTCATGACCGCCATGGACATTTCCACCTGACGGTCCAGTTCCCAAAGATTGTTTGCATCAATCGTATCCTGCAGCTTTGCCATTTCGTCGCAAAGCTTCTGCATCTCGTCATCGTCGCTGACCTCACCCAGCAGCACGCTGATTTCGTTATAGCGGTCCAAAATCGCTTGTCTTTCGGCCACCGCCAGCTGAACATTTTCGAACACCGTTTTGGTTTCATCCAATGGCGGTTCCTGCTCCAAATAACCAACAGAGAAACCGTTACCCAGCCTTGCCACACCGTCAAACTCGGTGTCCTGGCCTGCCATGATTCTGAGCAACGTGGATTTACCGGCACCATTGGGTCCAAGCACGCCAATCTTCGCCCCTGGGTAAAAGGCCAACCGAATGTCATCAAGCACAACTTTGGGGCCGTGTTTCTTGGTGAGATTCTCAACTTGGTAGATGTACTGGCGGGACATGGATCGACAATCAACTCTAAGTAAGGCTTCGAAATCAGACAGGAAAGTCCAGTGCGGACAGGAAAAAACAAACACAATCACGCAGGCATGGTCATTCCCACTCGATCGTCGCGGGTGGTTTGCTGCTGATGTCATAACATACGCGATTCACTCCCTTGACTTCGTTGATGATTCGAGAACTCATACGAGCCAGCAAATCGTATGGCAAACGACTCCAGTCAGCAGTCATGAAATCGTTTGTGTCAACGCTACGAATCGCAACAGCATTTTCATACGTCCGGGCATCCCCCATCACGCCAACGCTTTGCACGGGCAGCAGGACGGCAAAGGACTGACTTGTTTCACGATAAAGACCGGCATTTTCAATTTCTTCAACAACAATCGCATCCGCCTCGCGCAGCACATCGAGCTTTTCACGAGTGACTTCCCCGAGACAGCGCACTGCCAATCCTGGGCCGGGGAACGGATGACGCCATACCAGGGATTCAGGCAGGCCCAACTCAAGCCCCAAACGCCGAACTTCATCTTTGAAAAGATCACGCAACGGTTCAATCAATTCGAACCCGAGTTCGTCTGGGAGACCACCCACATTGTGATGCAACTTGATGGTTGCGGCTGGCCCATCCGGGTCAGCACCACTTTCGATCACATCAGGATACAGGGTTCCCTGGGCGAGGAAGGAGGCATCCTCAATGGATTCGGCTTCCTCTTTGAAACACTCAATGAAGGCGTGACCTATTCGGCGTCGCTTTTCCTGGGGTTCACTGATGCCAGTGAGCGTTGACAGAAATCTTTCCTCACCCTCGTACACATGCAAATCGGTTTTGAAATGATCGCTGAACTCGCGAATCACAATCGCCTGCTCGTTCTTTCGCAGCAGACCATTGTCAACAAGAATACATGAGAGCTGTGGACCGATCGCCCGATACAGCAATGCAGCAACCACACTTGAGTCAACGCCTCCACTAAGACCACAGATCACACGGCGTTCACCCACCTGTTCACGGATTCGCTTGATACTTGCCTCGGCAAAATCACCGAGGTGCCAAGTCTGCTCGCAACCGCAAACACCGATCACAAAGTTCTCTAGCAGTTTTCCGCCCATCGGCGTGTGCGTCACTTCCGGATGAAACTGCATACCAAAGACGGGTAATTCACGATGCCGGATCGCGGCGTAAGGGCATGTACCGGTTTTGGCCAACACTTCAAATTCAGAGCTCACCGACGAGATTTGGTCGCCGTGACTCATCCAGACATCGATCTCCTCTGGCAAGCCTGCAAACAACTCCGCCGCCTTCTCAACCTGACACGTTGCCGGCCCGTACTCGCTTGAGGGAGCGTTATCAACATTGCCTCCCAGTGCATCACAAGTCAGTTGCATTCCGTAACAAATACCGAGAACTGGAACCCCCAAACGAAATAGCCCGGGATCACATCGCGGTGCGTTCTCTTCATAAACGCTGGCAGGTCCCCCGGACAGGATGATCCCTTTGGGCGCAAGTTCCGCTAAACGTTCAGCAGAAATGTCGTGCCGAAGTATCTGGCAATACACGTTCTGCTCGCGAACACGCCTTGCAATGAGCTGGGCGTACTGCGAACCGAAGTCGAGGACCACGATCCTCTGTTCAGTCATATGCTGGGCTGGACTGTCTACCAAGACGCTCTCCGCTAGGTATTGGATTGCACGTGCCAATCACCGCTGATATCAGAGGTGTCGCGAGAATCAATCACGAAGTGTAGAAAATGACCGATAAATTCCCAAGGGGCCGACTCGATAACGATTCCTGAAAGATGCATACCGGGCCAATTTCGGCTGTGGCCATCCGCTCCCCAGCTTGCTTCCCACGTGGTGGCCAGGTCTCCCATGGCGTCCTCGGGCACCATGGCCGCACCCTCCATCGTCAAGCGATTCTTCGCTCCAATGTGCTGATGGGGGATCCGATGTGTTCATGGGCCTCTGCCCAGCCAACACCCCAAACCGCAGCAGATAATCGGCAAAAATCAAGTGCAAGGACACTCGCCGCCAGTTTACAACCTGCCACAATCCCCTCTCAGCTTGCTTTGCGGGCGACTGCCCACAGCAGAAACGGCCCAGATAGACGGGCCAGACAGATAGGGAAAGCTGAGAAACTGGGGCAGCCCGGCAAAACACTGGAACGGGTGGCACGAGCCAGACCGGCCAACACTGCGGCGAGACGCCTCAGACTGCGATTCACCGCCACACAACTCGATCGAGAGAAATTCAATGCGGATCCTGCTAACGAACGATGACGGGGTCTTCGCCCCCGGCTTGGCGGCACTGGAACAACAACTTCGTCACTTGGGAGAAGTGATTGTGGTCGCCCCCGCCACCGAACAGAGCGGTGTTGGGCACACGATCACGTTCCTGACCCCGCTGACCTGCAAGTCGATCCACCGCGATGGTCGACATTGGGCTTGGGCGGTTGCTGGCTCACCGGCTGATTGCGTCAAGCTTTCGATTGGTGAATTGTTTAAGGATAAGCCCGTCGACTTGGTCGTCAGTGGGATCAACAACGGCTTGAATGCAGGAATCAACGTGCTTTACAGCGGAACCGTCGCCGCTGCTATTGAAGGTGCTTTTTTCGGAGTGACCAGCGTTGCGGTGTCCCTGGAGTACTCCGAGGACTCTGACTTTCAGGCGGCCGCTGTGATTGCAAAAAACGTGATCGGCGGCATTGCCAGGCAACCGGAGGCCCGAGGCGGACTATTCAATTTGAACATACCCACAGCCGCCACCGAGGCACCGCAGGACTTGAAAGTGGTTGCGATGGCACTTGCCCAATACGGGCACAGCTACGAAAAACGCGAGGATCCGGCTGGCAGGGATTATTACTGGGCACTTTGGTCCGAACCAACTCACCCTCCGGCCGAAGAGGCGGATGTGACGGAACTGCGTCGCGGCAACGTCACTCTTACCCCACTGAAATTCGATCTTACGGAGCAAAAAATGCTTGGGAGCATGTCCGATTGGGATCTGAAGGGGTAGAAGAGTTCGCTACCACCTCTGAAAAGGGGGTGCACTACGACCGGGCGAAGACGGTGGGAGATAATTTTGCTTACGGTTGGTTCAGGCAGCGCACATCGTCTCGCCCCTTCCGACAAATGGCCATTCACAGTACGATTTCGCGAGAAATCAAACCCATTACTGTCCCTCACCACGCGAGTGAACACGCTGATGAGCGTAGCATCGACCGACATTGAAAAACTTGCCGTCGACACCATCCGCACCCTCAGCATGGACGCTGTTCAGACGGCCAACAGCGGCCATCCGGGTACCCCGATGGCTTTGGCACCGGTTGCCTACCAGCTTTTCAACCACGCGATGAAGTACGATCCGGCCCAGCCCAACTGGCCCGGTCGCGATCGTTTTATTCTTTCGTGTGGGCATGCATCGATGCTGCTTTACAGCGTGCTGCACCTCAGTGGAGTGAAAGCGACCGACGAAGCGGGGCAAATGACAGAGGCGTTGTCCATCAAGCTTGAAGACATTGAGAAATTCCGACAAATCGGGAGTCCGTGTGCCGGACACCCCGAGTTTGGCGAAGCCGCTGGAATTGAGACCACCACAGGTCCGCTGGGAGCCGGTGTGAGCAATGCTGTGGGCATGGCAATGGCGCAGAAATGGCTCGCTGACAATTACAATACCGATGAGCACCTGCTATTCGACTATGACGTCTACGCAGTCTGCAGCGACGGCGACCTGATGGAAGGCGTCGCTTGTGAAGCAGCATCTTTGGCCGGCCATCTGAAACTCGATAACCTCTGCTGGCTGTATGACGATAACCACATCACGATTGAGGGCGACACCGACCTCGCCTTCAGCGAAAATGTAGGTGAACGCTTCGAAGGACTCGGTTGGAATGTCGTCAAGGTTGATGATGCGAATGATCTCGCCGCCCTGAAAGCAGGAATTGACAGTTTCAAAGCGTGCAGCGACAAACCAACGCTGATCATCGTCAAAAGCATCATTGGGTTCGGAGCCCCCAACAAGCAGGACACACATGGAGCTCATGGAGCCCCGCTTGGCTGGGATGAAATCGCCCTTGCCAAAGAAAACTATGGGTTGCCAGCCGATAAAAAATTCTACGTGCCAGAGGGCGTTCGCGAACATTTTGACGCCAACATTGGCCAACGAGGAGCCGAGAGCTACGCCGCATGGTCTGAGATCTGGACCGCCTATCAGTCCGCGAATCCGGACAAGGCCAAAGAACTGCAGGCGATGTTCGACGGTGATCTGCCCGAGGGCTGGGACACCGACATCCCTTCCTTTGAAGCCAGTGAAAAGGGCGACGCGACAAGAAACAGCAGCGGAAAAGTCCTCAACGCAATCGCCGCCAAAGTCCCCTTCATGATCGGTGGATCGGCCGATTTGGCCCCCAGCAACAAGTCAAACTTGACATTCCAGGGCGCTGGTGATTTCCTGCCCGGGCATTATGGAGGACGTAATCTCCACTTCGGTATTCGCGAACATGCGATGGCTGGCATTGTTAACGGAATGTCGCTCTCGGGATTAAGACCCTACGCGGCGACGTTTTTCGTATTTACCGACTACATGCGGGGCGGCATGCGTCTGGCCAGCATCATGCATCAACCGGTCACCTACATTCTCACGCACGATTCCATTGGTGTGGGCGAAGACGGCCCAACCCATCAGCCCGTGGAACATCTGTCGGCCTGCCGTGCGATCCCCGGACTTTACGTGTTCCGCCCAGGAGACGCCAACGAAGTTGCCGAGTGCTATCGAACGGCAATGCAAATGACCACTCATCCGAGCGCCTTCGTCCTCTCGCGACAAAACATGGCAACGCTTGACCGCGAAAAATACGCCTCCGCCAGCATGTCCAGCAAAGGTGGCTACATCCTCTCAGACTGCGAAGGCACGCCAGACACAATCTTGATGGGTAGCGGCAGTGAACTGGGATTGTGTGTTGAAGCCGCCAATGCACTGACCGCCGACGGCATGAAAGTTCGTGTCGTCAGCATGCCATGCCTCGATCTGTTTGCGGACCAGTCAATCGAATACCAGCAGGAAGTGCTGCCCAGGGAAGTCACCAACCGCGTCGCTGTGGAGGCTGGCCTGCGAATGTCCTGGGATCGCTGGCTGGGACTCGATGGCAAGTTCATCGGCATGCATGGCTATGGCGCCAGCGGACCTTACGGCGAAGTCTACAAGCACTTCAACATCACGGCAGAGGCAGTTGCTGCCGCTGCCAAGGTGTAGGCCCAATCACCCCCTAGAGTGGGGTTCCTACAGAATCGACGGTCACCAGCCTTGCCGGGATACGGCTCATGATGTGTCAGCCCAGCCGGTGACTGGTTTTCCGCGCCAGCACACCCCTCCCGGTGCTGGAATGCTCGCCGCAGAGCCTCGTGTCCCCACTCAACGCGGCGAGCCACGCCAATTCAGCTTCGAATGCTGACTTTTGACACTAACTCTCAGGCCAACAAGCTCAATCTCGCAAGCCGACACGCTCACGCCCTAGGTTCGAGCCCGGCCGTTGCAATTGCCCGGTATGCCAGTCCAGTCCCCATCGGGCGGGATACATGGGCGGTGTCCCGAATCGTCAGTGATTCGACGGGGCCACGCCTGCCAATTTGGAAATGCGGAGATGACAGCCAGGAAGCCATTTCGCAACAAACCCAATGATAGCAATGACTTGCGAAACATTTTCCATCAATGGCACGGGGGTTGCTACAAAGGGCCCACCATTGCAGTTGACTGCCAATCGTGCGCTGAACGTCCAGTTCAACCTTGATGATGCCAAAATGGCGTCGAGGCTTAATTGGTGCCGGGGGCAACCTCGGCAGCTTAGACGCGATATTTCAATAAGACTGATAGAACTACTATTTCCCGCTCGCAGAGAGAGGTACTCCACCGATGGCAACCGCCACCAAAAAACAGTCCAAGATTCGACTTCAACCCATGGGCGAGCGAATCGTCATCAAGCGAGTTGAGAGTGAAGAGACCACCGCCGGCGGAATCGTTCTTCCCGACTCGGCTCGGGAGAAGCCAGCACGGGGTACGGTCGTTGCCGTGGGTAGCGGTCGTCTGCTCGATGATGGTTCGCGTGCGGAGAGCCAGTTGAGCAACGGCGATATCGTTTTGTTCAGCAGTTACGCAGGAGAGCCGGTTGAGATCGACGATGTCGAGTACCTGCTGATGCGTGAAGACGATGTGCTGGCAGTCATCGGATAAAGTCCGAGATCTGCACAGCAATTCTTGTCCTACTGACATTCACAACATTATTTAAGAAAAATCATGCCTAAGATCATTGCATTTGAACAAGAAGCCCGCGAAGCGATTCGCCGCGGTGTTTCCAAACTTGCCCGCACAGTGAAAGTCACGCTTGGCCCCAAGGGTCGCAACGTGATTCTTCAGAAGAGTTTTGGCAGCCCGACCGTCACGAAGGATGGAGTCACGGTTGCAAAAGAGATCGATCTGGAAGACGTCTATGAGAACATGGGTGCCCGGATGGTTCGCGAAGTTGCCAGCAAGACCAGCGATGTCGCTGGTGATGGAACGACCACCGCAACCGTCATGGCGGAAGCGATCTTTAACGAAGGCCTCAAGGCTGTGGTTGCAGGCGTCAATCCGATTCAGATGAAGAATGGTATCGAGACTGCTGTTTCGGATCTTACCGAGAAGCTCCACAAAATGGCGACCAAGGTCAAAGACCAGGAAGCCATGGCAAACGTGGCAACCATCGCCAGCAACAACGATCGCGAGATTGGTGACCTGTTGGCTGACGCGATGAGCAAAGTCGGCAAAGACGGTGTCATCACGGTGGATGAGGGCAAGAGTCTTCAAACCGAGCAGGAGTGGGTCGAGGGTATGCAGTTTGACCGTGGCTATCTGTCACCTTACTTCGTCACCGACTCTGGCTCGATGGAAGCCGTTCTTGAGGACGCTTACATTCTCGTCTTTGAGAAAAAAATCAGCAACATCAAGGACATGGTGCCACTGCTTGAAAAAGTCGTGCAGCAGGGCAAGCCTCTGTTGATCATTGCCGAGGACGTTGATGGTGAAGCCCTCGCGACCCTTGTGATCAATCGCCTTCGCGGCACCTTCACCGTATGTGCAGTCAAGGCACCCGGCTATGGGGATCGACGCAAAGCGATGATGGAAGACATTGCGATTCTGACAGGTGGCAATGCCATCTTCGAGGCGTTGGGTGTCAAGCTTGAGAGTGTTGACCTGCCTCAACTGGGTCGTGCCAAGAAGATCATCATCGACAAGGACAACACCACCATCATCGAAGGTGGCGGAAAGACAGGTGATATCAAGGCTCGCATTGACCAGATCCGCCGCGAGATCGAAAACAGCAGCAGTGACTACGATCGCGAAAAGCTGGAAGAGCGACTTGCGAAACTCGCCGGTGGCGTCGCCAAGGTGAACGTAGGTGCGGCGACTGAGAGCGAGATGAAAGAGAAGAAGGCTCGCGTCGAGGACGCCCTGCACGCAACACGTGCCGCGGTCGAGGAAGGAATTCTTCCCGGTGGTGGTGTGGCCTTGCTGCGTGCTGCAGGCACCGTCAAGCCTTGCGAGGAACTCACTCAGGACCAACTTGTGGGTTACAACATTGTGCTCCGTTCCTGCCGCGCCCCACTCACCATGATCGCTGAAAACGCTGGTCAAGATGGTGGCATCGTGTGCGAGAAAGTGCTGGGTATGAAGGGCAATGGGGGCTACAACGCCCTGACAGACACCTACGAAGATCTGGTCAAGGCCGGTGTCATTGATCCGACCAAGGTGACTCGGACCGCACTTGGAAACGCCGCCAGCGTTGCCATTCTGCTTTTGACCAGCGATGCACTGGTCGCAGAGAAGCCAAAAGAGGGTGGTGGCAAAGGTACCGGTGGCGACCACGACATGTATTGATCCTGAACCAACAGGAAACACCGTATCGAGAGGCGGCCAACGCAATTGGCCGCCTCTTTTTTTGCGCCCGCAGCGGCTGGGTCAGCGCGTCGATCACAGAGGACATCGGCATCAGCAAGGGCGTGTGGCAATCAACTCAAATCAAAACGCACGAGTACAACAAGCCCAAACAGCCCTCAGCAACAGCACGCCTATCAACTTGTCCTCAGCAGCGTCTGCTCGGCAAGCGATTGCGAACAGCCCCGCCTAGTCAGCCAGATCAGCCAGATCAGCCAGATCAGCCAGATCAGCCCTGGTCAGCCTGGTCAGCCCAGCACAAAGCGGGCAATGTTGATGTAGATCACAATTCCGAGAATATCAACGATACCGGCCACAAACGGGTTACTCATCATGGCTGGATCGAGGCCCAGGCGTTTGAAGATAATTGGCAGAGCACCACCGCACAGGCAACCACAGACGATCACAGACAGAAGAGTCAACGGGATGACCAAGGCGTCCCGCATGTTCGGGGCAATAAAAATCGCGACCAACCAGCCAATCAGCGAAAGAAATCCGCCAAGCGTGAGCGAAACGATCACTTCACGGTACATCACACGCGGCCAATCCCGGAATTCCACTTCGCCGCTGGTCATCGCTGTGATAACCAGAGTTGCCGACTGACTGCCTGAGTTTCCACCGGCGCTGATGATCAACGGGATGAACCAGACCAGCCACCTGAACTTTTCCAATTCCAGTTCGTAGTGTCGCAACGCGAACGCGGTCAACAAAGCTGCGAAAAACAGGATGGTCAACCAGATCCCGCGTTTCCAGGACAGTGTCCAAAGGCCAATCCTCAAGTATTCGTCTTCCAAGGGTGCGACCGCAGCGATCCGCTGTGCATCCTCAGCCAATTCTTCACGAACGACATCGATGACATCATCATGCGTGATGATGCCCAGTAATTGGCGTCCACTATCAACCACAGGAATGGCCAGCAGGTTGTACTTTTCGACTGCCTCAGCGACCGTTTCCTGATCATCGCTGGCAATGGCAACGACCAGATCGGATTCCATCATCTCGCCGAGTTTTCGCGTGGGGCGAACCAGAGAAGAGACCAACTGTCGAGTGGAAACGATGCCACGCAGCAGGCGGTTTTCATCAACAACGTACAGGTAGTAGATGGTTTCCAACTCACTTGCCTGCCGGCCGAGTTCCTCAAGTGCCTCACGGGCAGTGAGATTCTCGCTAAGCATTGCCACTTCGGTGGTCATCAGGGCACCAGCAGTGCCTTCAGGATAGGACTGCAGACGCTGGATGTCTCGCCGATCTTCCAGCGGCAGCAGCGGCATGATCTGATCAACTCGATCATCAGGCAGTTCCTGAATCAGGTCGACACGATCATCTGCAGGAATTTCTTCCACCAGTTCAGCAACCTGATCGGGTTGCTGAACTTCAAGCATGGCAACTTGCCGTTCTTCGGGGAAATAGCCGAATATTTCTGCTCTGCGATCCGGTTCTGCGAACTGCAGCACCGACCACACTTCTAAATCCGAAAGGCCCTCCATGAACTCCGCAGTGCGACCGGGATTCAAGGCCACACAAAACTCCTTCAGCTCAGCCTGATTTTGATCGGCCAGCATCTCGCGCAATTCGGGGAGGAGAAGTGTATTGACCATCGTTGCACCGAGGCATCAAAGCTGAGGTCGAGAAATCATGGCAGCGAGCAAGCGATTTCTCGACAGCTACAGTTATTTTACTCCGCGGATCTTTATGATTCCGCAGACCTATCGTAACCAGACCGTGGCTGCCACGTCCGGAATCCCACATCGGGGTATTTGCCACCGCATCCACGCCCGCAGCCAAGCGGGCGATTGAGGCACAGCGACGACCATCAGCGACGACCATCAGCAGGGAGCGGTCAATTACTAACCCGCTCGACGTATTCGCCGGTGCGTGTGTCAATTTTGATCACATTACCGATTTTGATGAAGCCTGGCACGATGAATTCAGCATCCGTTTCGAACGTGGCTGGCTTGGTGACATTCGTGGCCGTGTCGCCTTTGGTCCCAGGTGCACAGTCGATCACTTTCAGCTCGACCTGATTGGGAGCCTCAACGATGATCGCGTTCCCATTGTAGAGCGTCATGGTGCAGATCATGCCATCCTTGAGAAACTTCCAGATATCGCCGGCGACGGCCTTGCTGACCTCATATTGCTCAAAAGTCTCTTGGTGCATGAAGACGTAGTCCTCTCCCTGCCGGTACAGAAACGACACATCAGTCGTCTCAACATCAGCTGATTGGAGGGAATCTCCACCTTTGTAGGTGCGATCAAGCGAGGTGCCACGTACCAGATTCTTCATTTTGCATTTGTAAAAGGCATTCCCCTTCCCAGGTTTTACAAATTGCATCTCAGTCATCAGGTAGGGCTCACCATCAATTTCTACCTTGAGTCCTTTTCGGAAGTCGCTTGTGTTATAAGTAGCCATATAAAGATGGCTCCGTCGTACGAGTCAGTGAAGTAGAACGAGAGGTATGATCGTTGATTCGAGCGATGCGGAACGGGTCGACCAACCAATCCGGCAAGATTCTAGCGACAAGCGAGGAGTTTGTCCCGACCGCTTTTCACCTTCCCAGTGAACTGTCGGCATCAGCCTTGCCTGATTTGGAGTCAGTTTCTTGGCAGGTGGCGATGAAACGTGCCATTCGCTCGGGATCCGAACTCAGAAAAGCAGTCGGTTTGCCACCGGATTCGGCTGAAGTCATGGGTGCAGACGGAAAACTGGCTTGCGAGCACGATTTCCAGACCTTTGCTCCGCTCGAATTTGTGGCTCGCATCCAACCCGGTAATCCAGATGATCCTCTGCTGAAGCAGGTCCTGCCGGTGGTCGATGAGCAGGTTGAACAAGCGGGTTTTGCTGCCGACCCCGTTGGTGATTTGAACGCTCTGGTATCACCGGGAGTATTGCACAAGTACGAGGGTCGAGCACTGATTCTGACCACATCAGCCTGCGGAATTCATTGTCGATACTGTTTTCGTCGTGAATTTCCCTACCGCGAAACGGGATCCCGCCAGGATGACTGGTTGCCCTCCCTCAACTATCTGCAAAACCATCCCGAGGTCGAAGAAGTGATCCTCAGTGGAGGTGATCCGCTGACGACCAGCGATGAAAAACTGAGTGAACTCATTCTGGCGATCGAAAACATTCCGCATCTGAAACGGCTCCGAATCCACTCCCGGATGCCCATTGTGATTCCGCAACGGATCACGCCGGAGCTTGTAAAACGGTTATCTTCAAGTCGGCTGGCAGTGTGGATGGTGATCCACGCCAACCATCCTCAAGAGCTTTCCGAGAGTGTGATATCACGTCTGGGTAACATGATCGACGCTGGGATCCCTGTTTTGAATCAGGCAGTGCTGCTGCGTGGCGTGAACGATCAAGCCGAAATCTTGATCGATTTATGCCGTTGCCTTGTCAATCATCGCATTCAGCCATACTACTTACACCAGCTTGATCGCGTACGTGGAGCAGCACATTTTGAAGTTCCAGTAGAAACAGGCAGGAAGATCATCGAGAGCCTTCGAGCTGCCTTGCCCGGCTTTGCGGTACCGCAGTACGTCGTGGAGGAACCCGGCGCAAAATCGAAGTCTCCCATTTTGGACACCCACTGCAACGATAATCCGTAAGCGAACGGCCAACTCCATGTACGTATTTGAAAACCCGGTGCTGCAACGTGAGTTGCTGGTCAACCTGCGAACAAATCGTGCCTTCTTTTTGCTTGCGGCATATCAGTTGCTGTTGTCCGGAGTTGTTCTGGTGGCATGGCCGACTGATGTGGTACTGGACCTGACATCCAACCCCCAGTCTGCCAAGCAGCTGGTTGATCTTTTCTTTCTGGGTCAGTACGTGATTGCTTCGCTGATGGCACCAAGTTTTGCTGCGGGTGCGATCACAGGTGAAAAGGAACGCCTGACCTATGAAATGCTGCTCGCCAGTCCGCTACGTCCCGGCGCAGTCATTCTGGGCAAGATGGTAGCCTCCCTGACCCATCTGGGAATGCTGATCGTGGCTTCCCTGCCGATCATTGTGCTTTGCCTTCCGCTTGGCGGTGTCAGTGTTTACGAAGTCTTGGCAGCCTATACCGGGCTGATTGTGTCGGTGATTCTGTTTGGCGCGATCGGCGTATTTTGTAGCAGTTACTTCTCACGCACCAGCAGTTCACTGGTGGTCAGCTATTTGGTCATTTTGCCATTGGTGATTGTGGCGGTCAGCACTTGGATGGCATTCACCGATGCGGGCGAATTACGATTGAAGATCGCCCTTCTGATTTTTCCCGCGATTGCTTTGACCGCAACCATTCTGATGTGTTCGGCGGCAGCTGGCCGGATGCTCTACCCACCTGATGTTGGCAGCGAAGGCAAAGAGGTCATTGATCTTGAGAAGGAAGCGGAAGAAGCCGTCGGCCTTGTCATTCAGCCGGACCAATTTCCCGACCGACTTTTTGCTCCACCCAAGAAACGCCAACTCATGCCGGATGATACCAATCCGGTCTATGACAAAGAAATCCACAGCGAAATTTTCAGTCAAGGCACACTGATGCTGCGTTTGGTCATCCAAATCAGCATGCTGCTGGCAATTCCGTTGATGGGCATTTTTCTGTTTTGGAAATTTGATCACTGTGCCTGGTTCTCAGTCTATGTCGTTGTTTTCAGCATGCTGGTCGGCCCGGTCTTTCTGGCAGGCAGCATGACCAGCGAACGTGAACGCCAAACACTTGATCTGCTACTGACCACCACGTTGACGCCAGGTCAAATCCTGTGGGGGAAGTTCATTGTCGGGTTCCGAATTTCGGCCGTCCTGACTTCATTTCTGCTTTGGCCACTGCTACTTGGGACAGCTCTGAATACCGTCTTCTGGACTAACATTGGAGCAGTTATCGGGATGTTCACTGTGGTCGCTCTGGTGTGCCTGGTCAACGCGTCAATCGCACTGACAAGCTCACTGTTCACGGAAAAAACTTCCATTGCCCTGCTAACGACCTACACAATCCTGCTGCTGCTTTACGTGGGGCCCCCTGCGGCCCTCGCCGTCATGCAAATCCTGAACTTCAGTCCGGAGAGCATCAGCACCATGCAATGGACGGGGATCACCAGCCCGTTCTCGGCATTGTTTGCGCTCCCACTGGATAAATTTCTGAAACCGGAATTTGACGATCAGCCTTCAAATGTTGGAAACCTGAAGGTTGTATTGGGCTATATCATCTTCAGTCTCTCTCTTGTCGCACTCACCACCCTGGCAATGGTCACGCGATTGAAGGCGAGGGTCGGATTGTCTGCTTGATTCCATCCCAATCATGGACACAAACTGGCGGCGTCGATTTGTATTCTGATGGGGTGCAGTGAACTTGCATTGACAATCGATCGTTCCACGACTCACCCAGGACCATGAAACACGAGCGACTTTCGGCGGACAAACCCTATCTCGTTCTGCATGAACCAGAACCGGATGGGCAGGGAAGCGAGATCAGCACGACCACCGTGTTTCTGACCGCATCAACGTGCCCCATTGGTTGCACCATGTGCGACCTGCATGTCAACACGCTACCCGGGGCAACGCCGTCAGGTGCAATCACTCGACAAATCGACCGTGCTTTGAAAGATTCCAATGCGGAATGGCTGAAGCTTTATAACAGCGGCAATTTCTTTGACCCTCGCAGTATCCCCCCGGTCGATTACCCGGCAATCGCCGAACGATGCAATCGTTTTGAGCGCGTGATCGTTGAAAACCATCCTCAATTCGGAAAACGCAGACTGCAGTCATTTTTGGACCTCGTTAGCTGCCGTTTCGAAATCGCCGTTGGACTCGAAACCGTACAACCACGCTGGCTCAACCGGCTTGGAAAACAGATGTCCCGAGATGACTTCAGCCGGTACGCGGGTGAAATTTCGCAACTCGGAGTCGACCTGCGTGTCTTCCTGATCCTGGGTGTTCCTGGCATCGATGTGGTTGAATCGGTTCGCTGGACACGGTTATCACTCAGACACGCGATCACCTGCGGAGCCAGGCACGTCAGTATTATCCCTGCCAGATCTGGTCATGGTTGGAGTGGGCAAGCGGGTGCGCTTCCCGAGTTTTCCACTACCATGCTTGCAGACGCCCATGAAACGTGGTTGAGAGATGCGGATGGCCGAGCAGTTGTCACCGTGGATTTATGGGACGTTTCCGTCACTGACGTGGCACATTCCCGTCTGCAGCAGAGCAATCTGACCCAGCGGTTCTGAACGCCGTTACTGATCAACCCATTAAAAACACATGAAGAACAAGGTTGACGTTGCAATCATCGGGTCGGGCTTCGCTGGCTCGATTCTTGCGATGGTGCTGGCAAAATCAGGACTTCGAGTTGCCCTGATCGATCGCACCCACCATCCACGTTTTGCAATCGGCGAATCATCCACTCCGCTGGCAGACATGATTCTGAGACGCTTGGCAAGACGCTATCACTTGCCGAGTCTGGAAGCCCTGTCCACATGGGGCAGTTGGCAAAAGCAATTTCCACATCTTGCCTGCGGTCGAAAACGTGGATTCAGCTACTACCAACACCAACGCCACCAGGTTTACTCAGAACAAACACTGGGACACAGCAGCTTACTGGTGGCTGCCAGCGGGAACGATGACATCTCTGATACGCATTGGTATCGGGCGGAAGTTGATGAGTTCCTGTTTCAAGAGGCAATCAACCACGGAGCTCTTGAATTCATCGGCCACGAAATAGTGCAAATTGAAGACGCCACTTCGGGAGGATTCACACTTCGGTCCCTTAGCAAGGTCGGCGAAACCGACATTTCCTGTGACTGGATCATTGATGCCTCAGGAGCTGCTTCGGTCTCGGCAAGACTCTTGAACCTGCCTGACCTGACTCACTTGCTGCGCACCCAAACACGAACCACCTATGGCCATTATCGTGAAATCGAATCATGGTCCCAACAACTTCAGCAGCTCGGGCAGAACAGCGAACAAGATCCATTCGATGCGGACGATGCAGCACAACACCATCTGCTGGAGAACGGCTGGTTATGGATGTTGCGTTTCAACAACGGGATCACCAGTGTGGGGCGGACCGAGTGGATAGGCCCTGTGCAGCTCAATCACCAACCAAAAGGGAAACATCAACGAGAGCCCCATCTGTTTTCCAGCGAAGCACAGCGACTTCCGCATGATTTGCATGACTACCCGTCACTTGCCAGGATGATGGCAAAGGCCTCTTTCACAGCACCGCCACAGGGTGTTCGATCGACCGATCGCGTGCAACGTTTTGTCGGCCCGTCGGTCAACCCAAGGCACCTGATGCTGCCCACAGCAGCCATGACTCTGGATCCTCTGCATAGCACGGGGATCGCACATGCCTTGGCTGGCGTCGATCGAATTCTCAACATCATCCTGCTCTCAAAAGAGGGCAAAGAGCAATTGCATGCAATTCAACAGTACGAGACATCATTTCTTCAGGAAAGCAAACTACTCGATGAACTGGTGAGCACTGCTTACCAAACCATGAACAATTTCGAACGTTTCACAGCAGCCTGCATGATCTATTTTGCAGGTGCGATTCACTGCGAGGAACGTTATCAACAGGGGCAAACACCTACCCACCTGTGGAACGCGGACGACCCAGCCTTTGTTGACTTTGCCAGGCAAGCATGCCTCCTGTTACGGCAACCCGAGGACGAGTATCGGGCGAGGATTCGCGAGGGACTTGGTCCCTGGAACACGGCGGGGTTGATGGATCAAAGCGTCCAAAATCGGTACGCGTACACCGCCACCAAGTAAATGTTTGCCTCGACTGGCCTGAAATCACAGCAACTTCCTGATGGGCCCCCTCAGTTGCGGCTCTATTTTTGTGCAACCTTGCGTGCCTACCAACGCGGTTCCGCACCAGCGCAGCCATCCGACTTCGTTGGGCTGACAGGTTTCAGTGGTTGGGCAGGCAAGTTTCACGCGTTTGAGTGCGATTGCAAATTTGTCTTTCGCCAACTTGGCCTGTTCTGGTAAGACACGATTCTTGAATCAATTTTGTCGCAAACCTGCGGAATTCACGGATTCGTCATGAAACTAGCAACTGTACTTTCACTGTCTCTTCTGTTCTTTTGCACGGGTGTCATCAACGCCGACACACCGAGCTTACTGAAAATGTTCAAGCGAGCTCCTGCAGTCGAGGCCGATGCATCCAAAACGTATGAACTCAGCGAAGAAGACGGTCCCTGGTTGATTCTGGCCACCAATTTTGTGGGTGCTGGTTCCAAGGAACGTGCAGAGCGACTCGCCTTGGAAATTCGCAATGAACTGAATCTTCCCGCCTATATTTACGAAGAGAAGTTTGACTTCACGGGAACGATTGGTCGAGATGCGGCGACATCGCGTGCTGTCCGATACGCCAATCGCTACAAATATGATGCGTATGCAGTTCTTGTGGGTGAGTACGATTCGGTATCGCATCCAAGCGTAGAACGTGACCTGAAAAAGATCCGCACTGCAAAACCCAAGGTTTACGAGAACACGGATGATCTCGCAGCCGAAACCAACCGCAGCAATCCAGTCACAACGGTCAAAGCGATCACGGATCGTTTGCTCAAAGCCGGTGCCAGCAAGTCACGAGGCCCAATGGGCAGTGCCTTCGTTACCCGCAATCCCATGCTGCCAGAGGAATACTTTGCGGCTCCCAAGGTCGACTCATTTGTGCATCAACTCAATGAAAACACCAAGCACAGCCTAATGAAATGCGATGGCAAATACACCGTTGTCGTCAAGACTTTCGAAGGTCTCGGCAAGATCATTGACATGAAGAAGAAGGATGACATTGAACCCAGCATGGAACGGCTGGACAGGTTTGCTGCTGATGCCGACAAGATGACCCGCAAGTTGCGATCTCAGGGCGTCGAAGCCTATCAATTCCATGATCGGTCCCGATCCTTGGTAACCATTGGAAGTTTTGATACGCTAGGACGTGAATTGCCAGATGGTCGTTTTGAATACGATGCTGAAATTCGCAAAGTCATGAAGGAGTTCAGTGCATTGAATGTCCGACCGGAATTGGCCCAACAGGTCCCGGTTGGAAGCAGGGGTGTCGCCAGTAACAATGTGGCGATGATCCCGTTCGATGTGGAACCAACTCCTATCTCTGTTCCCAAGCCGACGCGACGCAGTCTCTACGGTGCAACTTTTGGAAATCGTTGATCATGTTTGAACTTGTCCTAGGTACAAATAACGCGAAGAAACTGATTGAACTTCGCTTACTGCTTCCCGAGGACCAAGTTCAGCTCACGACTCTTGCTGAAATCCCCGAATCGATCGACGTCGAAGAAACCGGCGATACTTTTCAGGCCAATGCCGCGTTGAAGGCAACGGAGCAGGCGAAACATCTGAAACGATGGGTTCTGGCCGAAGACAGTGGTCTGACCGTCAACGCCCTCAAAGGCCAGCCAGGAGTCATGTCTGCCCGCTACGCGGGGACCCACGGCGAAGACGAAGCCAACAATGACAAACTGCTGCGTGAACTTGAGGACGTTCCTGACGAAAAGCGCGACGCGCACTTCAATTGCTACCTGTGTCTGTCAGACCCTGACGGGCAAGTCCGTTTGGAAGAAAATGCGAGATGTGGCGGACGTATCGCGCACCAACGTAGCGGGGAAGCAGGTTTTGGGTATGACCCGCTGTTCATCATACGCGAGTATCATCGCACCTTTGGTGAACTGGACCTGAGAGTCAAACGGGCAATCAGTCATCGCTCACGAGCGCTCCGCAAATTCATCCCACGCCTGATGCGTTTGATCGAGCAGGAATCCTGATCCGGATTGAGAATCGCTCTCCTCGATTTTCAGAACCACGACGCCGGTTTATCAAACCCCCAACTCGCAGCGAGAGCATCAGCTGCTTCTTCCGGATCTGTGTACTGCTGCCATGGACCATTGCGAAGGTAGGCATGCGCCAATTCATGGGCGATTACATAAAAGCCAAATGCCTGTGAGCAGCTGGCCAACCGTTTCTTCAGCACAACACAGCGACTGCCAGATCCATCCGGCGCGGGCAACGCAAGGAGGGTTTCGCAGGATCTTTTCCGGCTCAGTGGGCGAATGCAAAAACGAGGATCTTCCGTGAAGTCACGCTGAACCTCATGCGGCAACGCTGAAAGCACATGGTGCAACCGAGTCCGTAACGGGTCAGTCACCTCAAAGGCAACCAACAAAGGATCTAATTCGCTGTGGTCGTCAATCATGTGTCTTCGTCAGAGCTGAGGTTCTGAATCTCGCCGTTGTTTCCAGCCGCATCGTTTCCAGCCGCATTGTTTTCAGCCGCATTGTTTTCAGCCGTACTGACAACGTGCCGGCGCTGCATTTGAAAAAACGACCGTACCCATAAAACCACAAACACGGCACACAGCAGCGACATGATGGCAATGACCGCCAGACCATGCCGATTCACCTGCAGCCCGGTCGCCAAGCCAAGGCATCTCGTCACGCACCAGAGCACCCCAGCACCTCCACCCAGAACAGCAACGCTGGCTGCGACTTGCATGGAAGCTTTCCGCCGATGCGGATTCAACGCAACTACACCACAAAAAAGTAGTGGTATCCCAAACATCATGGGAATGAATTGGGCTGGAATTTTCTGTGAATCCCAGACCATGGCAGCATACGTCAGACCGCATAGTAACAATCCAAAAACGATTCCAACTCTCGCCATGGAGCAATTCTTCTCGGGAAATGGTTTTTGGTTGGGAAACTTCCGGCAACGTGCTACTGAGAGGTTAACTTGCCTGCTGCTCGCCTGCGAGGGGGAAGTCCGCTTGGGGAATTCTGCGACGCAAAACGCGGACTTCGGCGTCAGGCGAGGAAGAAATCAGTCCTGTATTTTCAGCACAGGCAAGCGTCCGCGTGTTTCAATCTGCTTTCGAATGCTCAGGGGTGTCAAATCATCGGGAATCGGACGATTTGCCGGAGCCACATCGGGCTCAACAAAATGGCTGCCCTGCATCGTACCTCTTCTCCGAAACTGTGCCTCAATCTCGATGCGCAATTTTGACTTTTCCAAGCACCACAGGGGCTCAATCAGAAAATTACGTGGGGCATCGCCGCTGATACGCTCAACCACGACCTCGGGCGGAATCCGCTCCAGAAAGTCGACCACGGTTTGAACATAGTCGTCGCGTTCCATCATTTTAATTTCGCCGTCGATCACCTGCTGCCCCAACGGCGTGCCTTTGACGGCATACAGGTTATGTATTTTGACAGCGTCAAACCCCAACACGCCGATTTCAGCAGCGGTCTGCATCATCATCGCGTGGGACTCCCCCGGAATCCCCAGAATTACATGAGCGCAACACTCAAAGCCCCGTCCGCGGCTACGATCCATGGCATTGACCATATCCGCGTGGTTATGGGCCCGATTCATCCAGACCAAACCCTCATCATGAATCGTTTGCATCCCGTATTCGACGGAAACATAGTTATCGGATGCAAGTTGCTCAATCATGGACAAGACTGACTCGGGAACACAATCAGGCCGCGTTCCAATGGCCAAACCCACCACTTGGTCATCCAAAGAAAGGGCAAGCTCAAAAACTTCCTGCAGTTGCTCAACGGGCGCGTAGGTATTGGTTGCCGGTTGAAAATAGGCAATGAAGCTGGCGACTTTGTCGTATCGGTCGCGAACGCTCTTCATTCCCGACTGCAACTGCTCGCTCACCTGCCGCAGTCGGACCCGCCTGGAGGGACTAAATGAGCGATTGTCGCAGAAGTTACAACCTCCCCGAGCAACCGCTCCATCAACATTAGGACAGGTGAAACCAGCATCAATGCTGACTCGCTGCGTCCGACCACCGAATTTTCGCTTCAGAAACGCGCCAAACGAATTCATCAGCAAATCCTCCTGTTGCCAGGCCAATCGTGAGTCAAAATCCGCGGTAGAGGACACGTCAACAGTTGCCAAATGGAGGAGAGAAGCCAAAATAGAGTATACTGTCGTTTCGAGTCCGGTCTGCCCGGGCGGCGAAGCGGCACTGCAGCTTAACCGCAGCTTAACCGCAGCACCGCCAAGGATGACCGATGTGGTGAAGCTGCGGCATTAATCATCCGCGCCCAAGCGTGCTGATTTGCGGTGCAGATCGCACCTCGTTTGTGCGGGCTCGAACAGTTTATCGTGGATTGCCGAAGACAAAATTCCTCTCCCCCGGATTATTGAGAAAACATTGTGAGTAGCAGCGAAGAACCTATATTCGCCGGAGAATATGGACAACTCACTCCCGTCGGTGGTGGCGATCCCATTCCACTGCTGAAAAAACGTTTGATGATCGGGCGCCGCGGAGAAGCCGATATTCAGCTCGGATTCAAGAATATATCCACGCAACATTGCCGCCTGACCCTTGAACAGGGCTACTGGTTCATTCGTGACCTTAACAGCCGCAATGGAGTCAAAGTCGATAATCGCAGCGTGACTCGTAAACGAGTGGATCCGGACAGCAAAGTTGCATTCGCACGACACGAGTACATCATTGAGTACGATCCCCAACTGCTTGGTGCTTACGGACCTCCCCCGGCTGACGATGACTACATGGAAGAATTGATGCGGAGTTCACTCATGGACCGCGCGGGGCTGAAAAAGCGAGATCAGAAACGTGGGGATTCATCCCAACGTAAATCGATCGACTGAGCATTGACAGCCTTCACAATGAAAGAAGCCAATGCAAAAGTGTCCTAGTCACACCGGATTTCTCGCCTCAAGATCAAAATGGTTTGCTTGGCAAAATTTACAGTGCTGATTTGGGCTTACCGCAAAGAAAATCTGGAACCCGGCTCCAGCGACAGACTGTGAGCGATTGTTCTCCGACGCAGAATCTGACTCCAAATGTCCGATACTTCTCGCATTGCTGAAACACATGGTGAATCACACTATGCTGTGATCTTCACATCGAAGCGCGTAGACGACTCTGGCAATGACTATGCCGAAGCTGCAGAGCGGATGATCCAACTAGCGGCTGAACAGGACGGTTTTCTTGGTCTTGAATCGGTTCGCGATCGTGACCGAGTTGGAATTACGGTCTCCTATTGGCGTGATGCTGAAGCGGTTCGCGCATGGCATGATGTGGCCGAACACCGCAACGTCCAAGAATTGGGACGACGGCTTTGGTACACTGAGTTTGC
>PKCN01000217.1 GCA_002862205.1 Planctomycetaceae bacterium
TCGGTCTGCCGTTTCTGATTGTCTGGTTTTTCCGTTGTCGAAGCACGGAATTGACTGTCACCGATTTGCGAACACGTTTGCACCGTGGTTGGTTGAGCCGCTCGATCACCGAGGTTTGGCATCGCGATGTCAGGAACGTGCAGATTGAGCAGACGCTCTTTCAACGACTTTTGGGCGTTGGACGAATTGGTGTCTCCTCGGCTGCTCAATCGAGCATTGAGATCGACGTCAGCGGCTTGCGAAACGTGGACAAAATCAAAGGGATCATCGATAAAAATCGCATCGGACAGCGTCGTGCAGCCTGAGATCTGGTGAAACGCAGTGACGCCACGAGGCTGTCCCGGGCTGTCGATCCTGAGGGTAGCCGGCGGCTTGCACCCGGACGTGTTCGCGAAGGTGCCAATGGTGCAAGCCAGTTTGCATTCTTGAAGTGGCGAGGCCAGTTCAAAGAGATGGCAAGAACCAGTCGAGGCTTTCGACGCCCGGTTGAAGCCCGTTTCGCTTGTGTTCCGGGTGATCGAGTTTCCCGTGTCCTGTGTCGTGGGGTGCTTGATCACGCGAATAGCACCGACAGCGCTCGTGCAGGTGAGTCCTCACCACGGACAGTCCGTGGTTTGATCCCGAATGCTGATGTCAGCGCAGGCTTTATGCTTTTTGCGCCCACGCATGGGGAGGATGGCAGACACGCTGGATCGAATTTTTGCAACGGAAGTTTGTTCACACGTGCAACAGACCGAGCCATACTCTTTTGAGGTGATTCGTTTACAGGAAGCTGAGTCTGATCAGGGGACTGCTTGCACCACTTGTTTGACAATGAGGTTGGGCTCGACCATCTGAATCTCTACATCAAAGAAGCCATTTCCTTCGCGTTTGTGGGGAAAGGAGACTGAGGTTGTCTTTCCATGTTTGAAAAAACCGATGGGCTTTGTCCAATCAACTTGTTCGAGGGAACTGCGAGTTCCGCGCACAAGCGTGTAGTCTCCAGACTGAAACTTTCCCAGAATAGTTTCGCATTGCTCGATACTGAATCCTGTAATCGAGGAGGTGCGATATTCTTTCTTGCCTATTTTTAAAATGGTCTGTTTGCGTGTTTGTGGTTTCCCGGCCCAGAATCCACCAAGCTGTGTTTCATTTTCTCGGGGCCCTGCATCTTGAACATGCCACTTCTTGTAGTTGATCCTTAATGTCTGGTAGGAGACGTGGCGTCCGGCGATCTCTTCGACACCCTCAACCAGAATGCCTTTCGCGTTTGACGGGTGAAGGTAGTAAGTCGAGATTTTTGCAATGTTGCTGACACCGCATTGTTTCGCCAGCTGGATGGCGAGTTGTTCTTCTGCTTCTGTGAGTTCAGCGTCTTGAACGTACTTTCTGGCAAAATCTGGTTTTGCAGGGATTCGTTTCGCAACGTCGCTCATGGCCACCCACGGGCCACCACTGCCATTGAAGCCGGTGCCGACTTCGAGGGTTCCCCGGGCATCTTCACGAATCGGGAAACGATTGTTGTACGTCGAGTACAACAAATCCTTGTCCAGAAACACAAGGAAACGTTTCGTCTGGGGATTTGTGATTGCCTTGAGCGGAGCAATCTTGTCTGAGCCGTTGTAGCCGTAGCCACGGATGTATTTCGGGGGTGACCAAATCTCGTCAGACGTTGGAGGGCCTGCCTTGTACACCTTGTTGACGGTGATCTCACCATGCCCAGCCTCGGTATAGCTCAGAATGGTCACATCAAGGATGCTGGGAATGTCAGGGTTCCCTATGGCTGCACTGAGGCCTGCCGGTTGCGGGTCGTCCGCGAAGGCGTGGTTCAGGGCTAGCATGAGCAGAAGAATTCCTGAATTTACGGTTCCAGTCGACAGGGCCAGGTTTTCGTTCATCAGGCAAGTTTTCTTTCATCGGGCAAAAGGTTGGACGCAGAACGGTGAGTTAGCGCAAACGTTCGGGCGCATCCGATTCTTAGGGAGAAATGGCGCAATTCAACGGATTGCTATCAGGGGTGACGGTGGCAAGAATCGCCAAGCTGATCCACGTGATTTGCATGCAGCTATCTGAGGCTCGCCGCGAAATGCCTGTGGCGAGGTGGTAGACAAGGCATCGCCACATGACCGATCATCGCCTGGCGATTGCCAGGGACGCGGAGTCGTTGTGGCTGCTGGATTTGCCACTGCCGGAATTCATGTCAAAGAGCGCGTCGATACTCGCCGCCGGAGCCATCAGCGAGTTGCTTTAAAAACGCTTCAGTGTTTGGATTCACAGCGATCCCGATGGTATTGAAATTGAGGTGTCGAAAGCGATTGCGACCGAGAATGTCAGCAAGGATTTTCGCAGGTTCAACAGTGGCACCAATCGTTGGTCTTCCATCAGTCAACATGAATACGGATTCCAGATCATTATCGAATGCAAGGGATTCACGGAGGGCACCGTAAGTATTGGTGCGGTCTCCGTAGCCCAGTCGACGTATGGAGGCGATCGCCTCAAGTTTATTCGATTCACTGGCAAGCACCAACTCATTGCGCCATAACCGCACACCCGTTTCGTAAAACATGAGCGCGAATTCGGTGTCTTCCGGTAGTTCCCTGATGACTTTGATCAGTTCAAGCTTCGCTCTTGCGAGTCGGCTCATGCCTCCCCACTGGTCTTCCATGCTCCCAGAATGATCAATGATGAACATCACGCGCTGTGCGTAGATATTGATCCCGTAGTACTGGTTTTTCGCAAACTTGATGCGATTCGCCGACTCGGATTCGTATCCTGCTGTTTTGAAAACGATTTTGTCGTCGTCCTGAATTTCCTCCTTCTTGGCGGGGGCCTCGTTGCGGGCTTGCCATTGGGCAAATCGCTCTTGATCGCCCTGGAAATCTTGGACCGTTGCGGATTCCAGAGCGGTGTCAATCAGGTGTCGCAGTTGACCATCGAGACTGGGGAGCAGTACTGTCAGGAAGTCGATCGCATCGGGATGCTTCATCCGCGTGAATGCTCGCAGCAGGTTGAAGCGGAAGCCATACATTTGTTTGTACTCAGGGCAACTGACTTGGCGTTTCAGGAAGTCAATCGAACCATGAAACTGATGCTGTCCAAGAATGTCGATCGCCAGCATACGAACACTGACAAGGGGGGACTCCAACGCATCAATGAAAAGAGACTCTACGTCCGGTTGATCGAGTGTGCCTACCAAGTAAAGCAATTCGGAAGTACTTGTTCGAACGGTATTGGCAGTTTCTGCTTCGGAGATATTTCGACGCGAAGCCGCGAGTAATACTTCGAGTTCAGCATTCAGGTGAACCGAGGTGCGTCTGCAATTCAAGATTGTTTGCAGCCGTGTTTTCTCGCTGCTGGCTGTCAGACCACGATAGACCCTCGATTTTTTGACAGCCTTCGAATGGTCATCCGCGCAGGCGGCGGGTTTTGCAAGCAATGACACCACGCTTAAAAGTGCGAGCGTCACTACCAGTGGATGCATGTATTTCACGAGATCCCCAATGCTGGATGTCGAGGACGAGTTGGTCATGGGGGATCATCTTTCTGCCCAAAAAAACCGACGGCCCCATGACTGTGGAGGCTACCTGACTGTAACAAAACAGACTTCCTTCGTCAAAAAAGAAAGTTGAAATGTCGTTGGGATTCGGATCGATCAAACTCTGCGATACACCGCAAGGAGCGTCTGACCGTTACATGTTGGCAGCTTCCGCCTTGGCCCGAGATATCGACGCATCCATATCATCGAATACCCTTGCAGTCCCTTCGTCAAAAATACGTCCGATCAGGAGGTTTGTAACACTGCCACGGTGTTCGGGGTGTTCCTTCATGAAACGCCCGATGCTGAATTCCTTGGTATAAAACGCTTGCACCAGTTTTCGGATCAGTTTGGCCCCTTCCTTGAAGTCACCGCACCAAGAGCCCAGTTGCTTTGCCGAGAGGTCCCCTTTGTTGAGGCCCTCCACGACAGCGTCACCTGCGCGGACACCCATTTCCAGTGCAAAGTAGACCCCCGACGAATAAACGGGATCAATGAAGCCGAGTGCATCACCAACCAGCACCCAGCCATCGCCAGCGTTCGCCTTGGTCACGTAAGAAAACTCTTTGGCGGTGCGGATATCACCCAGTTGGGTAGCGTTGGCCAAGCGAGGCTTTAATCCGGGACATCGCTCCAACTCTTCAAAAAAGACATCTTCCGGCTTTCCACGCCCCTTCAGCAAGTAATCGTTGTCCGACACGCAACCGATGCTGGTGATCCCGCGAGAAAGTGGGATGAACCAGAACCAGGCCTCTTTATTTTCGGTGTTCATGATGATGGTGGCACCCTCGTTGTCACCCTCACCGCGGACGGCACCCTTGTAGTACGTCCAGATGGCGGCCTTTTTCAAGTCCGGATCTATTTGTTTCAGGCCAAGTTTGTTGGCAACGAAAGATTGCTGACCAGTGCCGTCAATCACAACCCGGCAGTCGATCTCTTTGAGTTCGTCGTTGGCCTGCTTCACCACCACACCGCACGCGCTGCCCGACTCATCAAAGCGGACATCCACCAAGCGAGTGCGGTCGTAGCAATCAGCGCCAAGTTCCGCTGCCCGGTCGAACAACATCTTGTCGAACTCGCTACGTTCAACCTGCCACGTTTCGCTGCAAGCGCGGTCGTCATGCTCTCGAAAGAAGAAGGGGTCCGATTCTGTTCCCTTGTGAGAGATAAACTGCACACTCTTTTTGACTTGCCATCCGTTGGCCTTGATACGGTCAGTCAGGCCCAGACGCTGCAACGGCCAGAATGTCTCCGGCATCAGCGATTCCCCTACGTGAAACCGGGGGAGTGCTTCTCGTTCGATCAACAGGGTATCGCAACCCCCTTGGGCGACGATGGCTGCTGCGGAGGATCCACCGGGACCCCCACCAATGACTACGCAATCGTACTGTGATTTCATCTTTTCTGTTTCTATTCGGGTTTGCCAGTACCGTGGCGATTCAGTGCCTTGGCGACTCGCTGCCTGGGCGACTCAGTGCACCAGTGCACCAGCGACTCAGTGCACCAGCAAGTCAGTGCCTCAACGACTCCCAGTCGCCGAGTGATCGCCCTGCTTCCAGTATAGTCGTTCGTTAACCCTCTCTTGCCGATGCTGCAGGTGGAAGGGCAGGGCACCGCGAGGTGTCAGGGCGAAGTAAGGCGTTTTCTCCGATGTTTTAGGAGATTTCGCGTCGTGCAGCCGTGTTTTTCCGCGCAGTTTTTGGCTTATTTACGTCCTTGGACGGAAGCATTTTTCCGGAGCTTCCGAGTCGGCTGTTCGAGACCGGTATCCGGTGACAACCACAAAGCCGGGGATTCCGATACAATCGACGAATTGTCGCAGTTCCGGCATCAACACGTGATGCCCGGTCGGACTCGTCAATCATTTCCCTTCCCACCTGTTTTGGTTCATCTATGCCAGTTCGACGCCATTCAAAGCTTTCGCTGCTCGTTTTCTGTTGTGTTTTTCTGGGTTTTCGGTGTTCAAGTGCGACGGCTGAGTTGAAGCCTAACGTCGTGATTGTGATTACGGACGACCAAGGATATGGCGATTTATCGTGCCACGGAAATCCCGTTCTCAAGACGCCGAACCTTGATGCACTGCATGCTGATGCGGTCAGGCTAGTTGATTATCACGTGGCTCCAACATGCTCACCGACTCGCGCCGCTTTTTTGACGGGCCACTGGACAAATCGTACGGGCGTTTGGCACACCATCATGGGACGATCCATGTTGCGAGAGAATGAAGTCACAATGGGTCAGGTGTTCAAGGACAGCGGATATGCCACCGGTATGTTTGGTAAGTGGCACTTGGGCGACAATTACCCGTACCGTCCGGAAGATCGTGGCTTCACGGAAGTGATGCGACACGGCGGTGGCGGTGTGGGACAGACGCCTGACTATTGGGACAACGCTTATTTTGATGGCAGTTACTGGCATAATGGCAAGCCAGAAGCGGTCGAAGGTTTTTGCACCGACGTGTTCTTCCGTTACGCAAAGGATTTCATCAAAGCGCAAAAGGAAGAGGGCAAACCATTCCTGGCGTACATCGCGACCAATGCACCGCACGGGCCCATGCATTCTCCTGAAGAATTCAGTGAGCCGTATCAGGACCAAAATGTCAATCTGGCGAACTTCTATGGAATGATTGCCAACATTGATCGAAATGTCGGAGACTTGCGTGCCTTTCTCGAAGAGCAGGGTTTGGCTGACGATACCATTTTTATTTTTACAACAGATAACGGCACGTCTGCTGGTGACCGTGTTTTCAACTCGGGGATGCGAGGAAAGAAGGGCAGCGAATATGACGGAGGACATCGCGTGCCCATGTTCGTTCGCTGGCCCAATGGCGATTTAGCCGGTGGGCGTGATGTTGAATCCATCACCGCATACGTCGATGTGCTGCCAACACTGATCGATTTGTGTGATGTTGAGCCACCCAAGGATGTAAAATTCGATGGCGTGTCCATCACGCCTTTGTTGAATGGTGCCACACCTGGGAATTGGCCGGACAGGATTCTGGTGACAGATTCACAACGGGTAAAGGACCCGATCAAATGGCGTAAAAGTGCCGTCATGACTTCACGCTGGCGTCTCAATAACGGCAAAGAACTGTATGACATCAAAGCGGACCCTGGCCAGAAACAGAATGTCGCCGACAAGCATCCAGACGTGGTTGGGCGGTTAACAGATTTCTATGACAATTGGTGGACCGAGATTGAACCGACCTTCTCAAACGCAACCGCCATTTATCTTGGACATCCCGCTGGCAATCCAGCTCGATTGACTTCCCATGATTGGATCACAACAGGTTCCACTCCATGGAACCAGAGCCATGTGCGTCGAGCGGTCAACGGAAAGGGCAACACAGGGTTTTGGAACGTCAAAGTGGTAGAACCCGGTGAATATCAGTTCCGACTACGACGCTGGCCCGAAGAACGAGATCTTGAAATTGACGCTCCACTTGCGGCCGGTGCAGCAGTGCCGGGAGCCAAGGCATACCGAGCGACGCCTGGTGTCGCGATCAAGCCTACCAGGGCGACCCTGCAGATCGGCGATGTGACGGTTTCAAAGCCGATCGAAAAAGGTGCCAAAGAGGTGACCTTTGATTTGACGGTCAAGCCAGGCAAAAAGACGATGTCAGCTCTATTTGAATCAGAGGACGGGGTGATCCACGGAGCTTACTTCGTTTATGTGACCAAGAAGTGATCCGATACCGGGGTGGTGTCGGTACAGATCAATCAAATCGCGAGACAGTTGGGCTACCGCTTGAGGCAAATTTTGTTGAGGCTGAGTCGGGTAGCAAAGCATGGCAAATGATGGGCTTCTTGGACGCGGCCGATTGGCCTTTGTCTTGGGAGTGTCGCGCGGCGGATTGATCATCGACTTAAAATGTCTTTTCGCTGAGGTAAGATGTGATGAACAGCCGCATGCCGAGACGTGTTTTTCTTGGTGGTGCCGTTTCAGCGGTATCGCTGTTGAGGCCTGGGAAGAATCTTCGCGCAGAGCAACCTGACAAGGCTCAGGCTGCAAAACGGTCGGGCTGGATTGATGCACATGTGCACGTCTGGACGCCTGAGCTGGATCGCTATCCGATTGATAAACGTCGGTACTCGGTGAGCGATATGAAACCGGCCAGCTTCACGCCTCGCCAACTGATGAAAGAATGTCAGCCAGCAGGTGTCGACCGTGTCGTGTTGATTCAGATGAGTTTCTATCAAACCGACAACTCCTACATGCTGGACATGATTCAAGCACACCCAGGAGTTTTTTCCGGGGTTGGGATCGTTGATCACCGGGCTGCCGACTTGAAGGCACGGATCAATAAGCTGGCGGTGGCGGGCGTTCGCGGATTTCGTATCTCACGTCGAGGACAAGATGTGAAACACTGGGTCAGTGATTCTGGAATGGCCAGGCTTTGGGAGACGGCTGCTGGGAGTGGATTGAATATTTGTCCCTTGATTAACCCGAGTGATTTTGATGTCATCGACCAGCTTTGTGTTCGATATCCTGATACTCGAGTTGTGATCGATCATTTTGGACGCGTCGGGATCACGGGCGAAATCATTCCAGCAGAACTGGATGCTCTTTGCCGCCTGGCCCGGCATAAGAATGTGCATGTCAAAACCTCAGCTTTTTATGCACTGGGGAAAAAGAAGCCGCCCTATCGCGATCTGGTTCCAATGATCCAACGCGTGATTGACGTGTTTTCGCCACAACGGTTGATGTGGGCCAGTGATTGCCCGTATCAGGTTCAGGGCAAGCATGATTATGAATCGTCGATTGCCTTGATTCGTGATCAAATGGATTCTCTGTCGGATACTGACCGAAACTGGATCCTTCGTGATACAGCTGAAAAAGTTTTTTTTAGCAAAGTGTCCTGAAGAAATGGATCACCATTGCAGAAAACGTCGCAGTAACTCGATTCCTGGCTCGGTGAGAAAACTTTCAGGGTGGAATTGCCATCCCTCGAGCGGGAATTCCCGGTGCCGGATGCCCATGATTTGGCGTTCCCCACCGGTGTCCGTCCATGCAGAGACGGTCAGCTCTTCGGGCAATGTCGTCGGTTTGATGACGAGACTGTGGTAACGCGTTGCGACGAAGGGATTTGCAATCTCTGAAAAAAGTCCCTGATTGTCGTGCTCTATCTTGTCTGTCTTACCATGCATCAGTTCTGGCGCGCGGATAATGCTGGCGCCAAAGGCTTGCCCAATCGATTGGTGTCCAAGGCACACACCCAAAAGGGGCACACGGCCAGCGAAGTGTTTCACGCAATCAACGCTAATGCCTGCTTCGTTGGGCGTGCAGGGTCCCGGTGAAACCAAAATTCGCGAGGGAGACATCGCGTCTATCTCGGATAACGACAACTGGTCGTTTCGAAAAACACGGATCTCTGCGGCCGGGTCAATCTCTCCCAGACGCTGGACCAGGTTGTATGTAAAAGAATCGTAGTTGTCGATCACGACTACCATGGCGCAAGCTTCGCTGGTGATGTCAATGGTAAAATTAAATGTACCGTAAAAAAGATATTCTTGTCCTACCAGCTTAAACGCTCTTTAGCCAGTTCGGATACAGTGCCTATAATACACTCGGTGCGACAGGGTGACTTGTTTGTGCTGAGAGACTGGCATTCGACTTTTTGAATGCAGTGATTCATTATTGATTCCCAAAGTTAAGCCGATTGGTGGGCTGCGGGATTTTTACCGATGCGGTAGTTGTTCAGCGTAAGTTGTCCAGCGTGAGTTGTCGCTTTCGGATTTTTATACTCGTTCTTGTTACGGAACTGCATTGTGCTTTCGGTCCGTCCAAAAGTTGCCGAACTGGCGTTTCAGGTATTCAGCCGGTCATTGCATCCCGAGCTCTACACGATTCACAAGAGTCGGCGTATTGAGCGAAGTCATTACGAAGCTCAAGTTGATATCACCAATTGCGGGCATGTCATCACGTGGAATGGGGCCGGGGTCACCATTTGCGAAGTTGCGACCAGTGCGCATCAGCCACTGCCCAAGAGAAGGTGTTTGTTGGCGAAGTCGCTTAAGGGCAGTCGTACCGAGCGTGCCCAATGTCGTGACGGCATTGAGTACCGAACGCATTTCCAACTGGAATCGGTAGAACCGGATCTCTTTTGGATGGTTCAACAACAACTCGGAGAGGGGCCCACCGAGGGTTTGTTGCACACCTTTGATGCAAGTGGGCGGATGGCGTTGGGGGCATTGAGTTATGTCAACGTGGAAACACGCCAAAATTCGATGCTGGTCCAGGCGATCCATACGTTTCCGGATGACTATGCCATTGTGAAAGTCGAGTCTCTGTTCTCGCTTCCTGCTGACAAGACCGCAAGCTGACGGTGGTTCCGGTGGAATGGCCTTTTGACCACATCGTTGGGGTCATCGACCTGCTTGACGGAAAGGCAGTTCATGCAGTCGCCGGGTTGCGAGCAAAGTACAGGCCCGTCAGTTTCTGTGATGGCGATGCAGGAAAACTGATCCAGTACTATCACAGACTTGGGATTCGATCGTTCTATATCGCTGATCTCGATTCAATTGCTGGTGGTCCGTTGCAAGCTAGCTTGTTGCAGGAGTTGGGATCGGATCTCGATGGTGATCTGCTTGTCGATCCTGGTTGGTCTGGAAGTGAATCTGATGAAGTACTTGAGGTTATCGGCGAGTTGGCCGATGAACATTCGTTTTTGGGTGTGATCGCGGCCACTGAGACCCTGCATTCACCCTTGATATTGAATCGACTGGTTGACCACCTGGCGGCGGAGAAAGTCTGGTTGGGACTGGATTTCCGAGCTGGTGAGTTCCGCGTGTCTCCGCAGTTGGCGGATCAGGAAATTTTCGGGCGAGCGGGATCGTCGGCCAATGGGAACAGCGATGCTGCCGTGAATCCCCATGTTTGGGTAACGCATGCGACACAGTTGGGTATCAATGGATTGGTGATTCTTGATGTTGCTGCGGTGGGGCAATCTGGTGGACCGGTGACTGGGGAATTTTGTCGCCAAGTCAGGGATGCGAACCCAGGGGTATCGCTCTGGTCGGGAGGTGGCATTCGCGATGCCTCTGATGCACATGGGTTGATGCGACAGGGATGCGATCGCTGTCTCGTCGCCACCGCTTTGCACCATCACAAGTAGTCAGGCATCAGTCCACCGTTTCGACGGAAAAGTTTATCCGGAAAGATGTTTGCGAGACGGTTTTAGTGATGCACGGTCTTAGTGCGGTCACCCAGTGGGTTGGTCCTGACGAGACAGGGTCAATCGTTGATTGCCAGTTCAAAACGTGAGATTGCTTTTGCACGGCCAGCGGGTGTTGAATCCACGATAGCACCGCAAAGCCGCACATCTCCGGTTGCCACATGAAAGTGGCAGGGCTCAAACGATCTTGTTGTTTGCATGACGCGTCGAACGTCTCGACCGATAATACTGTCATAGGGTCCTGACATGCCAACGTCACATTGGAATGCAGTGCCATTTGGCATGATGTGGGCATCGGCTGTGGGGACATGAGTGTGTGTGCCTAGCACCGCAGTGACCTTGCCGTCCAGGTAGCGTCCGAGCACCTGCTTGTCGCTTGTGGCTTCGGCGTGGACATCAACCAAAATGTGTTTCGCCATATCGCCAATTTCTTCCAAGGCAGCGTCGACGGCATCAAAGGGACAGTCGACCGGACGCATGTAAACGCGCCCAAGCAGGGATATGATTCCCAACGGTCCTGCTGGCGTTTCCACGATGGTCCATGTCCGCCCGGTTGCCTCGCCGGGATAGTTGGCAGGTTTGACCATGCGTTTGCTGGTTTCAAGCACAGGGATGATCTCTCGGCATCGATAGATGTGGTCGCCCAAGGTGATTGCATCAACCCCTGCTTCAAGCAGACGTTTGTATTGACGTGGCATCAGTCCGGAGCCATCGGATGCGTTTTCAGCGTTCACGACCAGAGCATCAACTTTCTCCTGTTTGCGCACGGCTTCCGCATGCTTCAGGACTGCTGAATAACCGGGTTTGCCAACAATGTCGCCGAGGAACAGGATACGCATGGAGCAATGTGCAAGATGCAGGTTTTGAAAGACGTTACGTCGCGGTCGTCCATCATAGGGTATTCCCGCCGCGTTATCAGCAGGTCATCCGGGCTGTGAAGGTCGTTTCATGCCGTTGAGAAGACGAGTTCAATGCGATGGCAGGTCTGAGTGTGCAGCCCCGCTGGATCAACGCCTATTCAAAGTCAAACGAATCCAGCGGATCTTCGAGCAACGTGGCAGACGTTGGCACCGGGGCGTCATCCGGAATCATTTCTTCATCTGACAGTTCTCGCACCTGAATGTGCCCCGTTTCGATCCGCACAACCAGAATCGGCCTGCCGGCATCGATGGGCATTCCCGTGCTCACTGCGTCAATTTTTTCCTCGCCGATCAGCACCAACCCGCTCGGCAGCAGATTTGTCTTAGCGACCCCCCGTTGTCCAATCAGCTCATCCAGTGGTGTGCCGCTGTTGGTCGTTTTGACTGGCGGTTGGGTTGTTTGCCCAATCTTTAGATTCAGCATGCGTTTTCCGACCGGTGTGTTTGGCCAGATTCGAATCAGAAACAGAATGAAAAAGGGAGAGGAAATTGCAATGAAGCAGCTGACTGCAACTCCAGCTATCGTGCTGAAGTTGAATGCCAGCGTGACCGCAGCAATGAGCGAAGCGGCAGCCATCACTCCCAGCAGTCCGCCGGTAGGCAGGAGGAATTCTCCGACCAGCAAAATGTAAAAGACCAGGAGCGACAGGATGGAGTAGCCGAGATTATTCATGCGTTTTCAATCGCTTCTACGACAACTCGTGTCCCGTTGACCTTGATCACTCGAACCGCCTGGCCCGATGTGATCACTGATCCATCGCTGACGACTTGCAACAGTTGTTCATCAACTTTGATCTTTCCAGCTGGACGCAACGGTGTGGTCGTCACACCGACGAGTCCGAGCAGGTTGCTGTAGTCAGCAAGTTTTTCTGCTTCAGTGATTTGCGATTCGTTAGCCGGTTCCATGATCAGGCCATTGAATAGCGGAACTTTTGACAACATGAAACGCATCGCCACGAGACCAGTAAATATCCCTAGCACTGAGGCCAGTGCGGTCCAGATTCCACGATTCAGAATTTCGTACTGAAAAGAGTTCTGGGGCAGGACAAATGTCTGGCTCATCAGAACGATCCCGAGAAGCATCAGCAAGACCCCACCGATGCCGAAAATACCTACGCCGGGAAGCACAAAGATCTCGATGCCGATACAAATCAAGCCCAGCGTGAAGGCGATCAATTCCAACCATTCGGCGGTACCAGCAAGGAACTTCATCCAGAAAAACAAGGCAAAGCAGGTCATGGCAATGAAGCCAGGGATGCTAAGTCCCGGTGCGCTGGCTTCGGCAGACAAAGCGATGAAGCCGACGAAGAGAAGCAGGAATGCGATGCCGCTGCTGCGACCAATGTTTTCGACAAAGCGGATCAGTCCTCGATCGGACACCAGTGGGGGTGTTTCAGGCAATCCCAGTTTCGTGGCCGCTGCGGCAACGGAAGCGGCTTCTCCATCGACCAGACCAAGCGAGATCGCCGTCGCCACGGTCAAGCCTTCCGCAAGTTCGATTCGTTCGCCACGCGTCCATTTTGCTTTCTCAACCGCCAGATCTTCGGCATTGAATATGATGTCCTGCTCGGTTGCGTAACGGATGCGTCCCGTCTTGCGGTTGGTGTAACGGTAGACGTCGCTCTCCGGATCAAGGATGCCGCGTATCAACGCAGCGGGGCGGTTGGTTGAGTCAGCAATCTGTTCAATCAACTCGTTGTACTTCTCCACTTCCTCCTTGCTGATCGCATAGGAGCCCGAGCCTCCCAGGGTGGCCTCTGGTCCCATCAAGAGCGGTTTGCATGCCAATGCGATCACCGCTGCGTCACCTCTGGCCTCACCAGTGATCTGTCCTGCCACCGTTCGTAAAGGCGGTTCTGGTTTTGCAAACCAGCCTGCCAAAGTCATGCTGCCGTTAAGATCTCCTCCGGTCGAATCGATTGCGATAAGCCATGTGTTGATTTCGTCTGCTTTGAGTGTCGCGTTGAGATTACTTTGCCAGCGTCTTACCCGCCCGGGGGCAATGGAACCTGTGACCTCCAGCAAGACGCCATTGGCGGCACCCAGCAGGGCGGATTGTTTCAGTGGCTCCAGTTGGGCGAGATCGAGGACTTCAGTTGCCTCTTCGAGGGAGTCAACCAGACCAGCTGAGATACGAGCTGAACGTAAAGTCTGGGCATTCAGTTCCAGTGGGATTCCCGCAGGACTGATCACATTTTCACGGAGGATTTTGCCATCCTTACGGAGTTGGTTGAGTGTTTCGCTGGTTGCGAATTCCTGCTGGCCACCGACGCGTGTGATTTCAGCCAGTTCAAGGCCTGGATCAACCAGAGCAGCGACGATCGGTTGAGGGAACAGGCCCCGTCGATTCGCAATGGATTCATACGTCAGCAGAATGGTCGGATCCGCAAGTGCTTCGCCCACAGAAGCGTTGCCGATGACAGCAGTTCGCGTGGTCACCAGAGTTTCCGAGGCGATGACGGTCAACACGACATGGCCACTGATTTCACCATCAACAAATGACACTATTTTCAAACGCCGCAGTTTGGGCGACGTGATGGCACGGGCCACTTTTAACGCATCCTCGAACGCGGTTTGTTCAGGGGATGCCGAGTCGCTCTGCAATTTGAGCACGACGGTGGTGCGTCGGTCGGCTGGGGCTGATTCTGCGAGCTTGGTCAGATTTCTCACAAGCTGTGTTGCAGATGTTGCATCCAACGGCGTCGGCAGGACGACCTCGTAACCGAGTTTCGGCGTGTTTTGGGCTGCTTCTTGCGCTTTTACTGTGTTGAATAACATCAGAACACAGCCCCCAAAGAGGCAGAGTTTCAGAATGTTTGAGGCAGAATGAACTGATAGGCTCGGGCTGTTTGGCACAGGTAGCTCCCACGGCACGCAACGCTGACAAGGTATTGACTACTCCAGTATACGGCTCGAAACAGGTTTTCGCGTGGCGGGTAAAACTGCTGATTTGAAAGGGTCTTTTGTGGCAGGGAGGTACCCAACGCCAATAAATAAGCGACAATGACACCATGAGGGCCACATTCGGGCTTCACGACTGGGGCTTCACGACTGGGGCTTTTGGCTGTGAGCTAGTCGCGAAAATCTACGGGAGGGCCCTAGCTCAAGGATAAAATTGAACGAGAGAACGCGACAGATGCCCGAAACGGTGTCTACCTTTCAACGCGAGTGCCCGCATGATGCAGACGCATGAATCCCGAGGCCGGGACCAATCATTACCTTCCACGCCCGATGGTCCTAACGTGTCGGGTCGGAATGCACGCCCCGGCAAAGCGACCCGTCGAGGCGGTAAGTCAGCAGTTTCTGAAGCAGCAGTTTCTGGGGTGGACGGGAGCATGGCCAGCCAAGCAGGCCGCAAAGGTCGGGGTGGCGGGTATTGGGGGACTCTTGTTGGTGGCGTGATTGCAATTCTGATCATTGGCTACGTTTGGGTCCGTGGGATGGATCGTGGTCCCGTTGCGGCGGGTCCAGCGCTCGGTGCAATCCCTGCACAATACGACCCCACGCGGGCGTTTCAGTACCTCAAGCAGATTTGTGATTTGGGACCGCGTCCCTCGGGCTCCGCTCAGATGAAGCAGCAGCAGGCCTTGCTGAAGAAATTTTTTGAGGCGCAGGGTGCGACTGTCAGTATGCAGAGTTTCGACATCAGGCACCCTGAGACCGGTGCGGCGGTTGAGATGTCCAACCTGATTGCGTCGTGGCATGTGGATCGTCCCAAGCGTTTCCTGTTCTGTGCCCACTACGACACGCGTCCCTTTCCCGATCGCGATGCCAGTAATCCTCGCGGCGTGTTTGTTGGTGCCAATGACGGCGCAAGTGGGGTTGCTGCCTTGATGGAACTCGCTCACCAGCTTGGTCAACTTCCGGCAAAGGTTGGCGTGGACATTGTGTTATTCGATGGCGAAGAGTTTGTGTTTGAGCAGGGCCGCGATGACTACTTTCTGGGATCCACTTTTTTTGCTGAAAAATATAAGTCCCAGCCACCGGTTATCCCGTACACCGCTGGGGTTCTGCTGGACATGGTTGGGGATCGGGAGTTGCGAATTTATTACGAGCGCAACAGCTTGAAGTATGCCCGCAGTATTGCTCGTGGTATTTGGCAGACTGCTGACCAGCTTGGTGTGCGAGCGTTTGTAGCCCGTCCTCGGCACAACATCGACGATGATCATATACCGCTCAACGAAATCGCACGTATTCCGACTGTCGATCTGATCGATTTTGATTATCCGCGACCAGGATTCGGGGCACCAAGCTACTGGCACACCGAGCAGGATATCCCAGCAAATTGCAGTGGTGACTCACTTGCAGCAGTGGTATGGGTTGTGCATCAGTGGTTGCTGAAACAGTAGGTTTGAGCGGGTTGGGGAGTGACGAAAATGTTTTCAGGTAGTTTGGTTTTGGGAATCACACTGGTCGCATTCGCGGGTTGGCTTCACCGTCGGGATACCGATGGCTGGCCAAGTGAGGATTTCATTACGGAGTTGGATAAGAAGTATCACAAGCGTCGTACACGCTCGCGTCGCCGCATCCACGCAATTTTGGCGGGCTGTGGTGTCGCGGCGATCGTTGCTGCATTCGCCGGTTTGGGAGCGGTTTGGGTTGCGATGTGGAGTATCGTGATGGTTTCCCTGATGGTTGTTGTGGCTCTGGCCGGGATCGACGCACTTCACACACAACGCTACCTGAAGTCCAAAATACCGGAAATGCGGGAGCAGCTACTCAAGGATGATATTGATTGATTGGCCCATCCATTTGATTTGATTCTCTGAATGTTGTCCGTGGCCAGACAAAAGCGGCTGCACGACGACGCGTTATCCGTTATTTTTTTAATCCCCCACGGCGTATTCACGTTCGCCGTTTTTCCTACCTGTTGCACTTGGAGAGTGTTGATGCGCAAGTTGCTAGTCTCGACTTTGGTTGTTTTTCTCCTTCATACCGGCATCTTGAAAGCTGAGGATTGGCTGCAATGGAGGGGGCCGGAGCGTGCGAATTTGTCCAGTGAGACAGGTCTGTACACGCAGTGGGGCGAAGATGGCCCACCGCTTGCGTGGATGGCAGAGGGTTTGGGAGCAGGTTACGCCAGTGTGACCGTCCAAGGTGATCGTATTTATACGACGGGTAATTTTGCTGATAGCCAGTCGGCGTTGGCACTTGATGCCAAAAATGGAAAGATCGTTTGGAAGACTGCAATCACTCAAGGGGCGCCAAAACATGGTTATGAAGGAAGTCGTACGACGCCAACGATCGACGGGGATCGGCTGTACATGGTGTCAAGTGACGGAAGAATTGTCTGTTTGAATCGTGGCACAGGAACTGAAGTCTGGTCACGGAAGTTCTCGGACTGGGGTGGGAAAATGATGAGCGGTTGGGGTTACAGCGAGTCACCCCTGGTTGACGGAGATTGGGTGCTCTGTACTCCAGGTGGGAAAGAGGGCATGGTCGTCGCGCTCGACAAGCTTTCTGGCAAGCAGGTTTGGGCCGCCAAGTTGCCCGAGTACGGCGACGAGGAAGGAATCAATGGAAAAGGAATACGTGACGGTGCTGGTTATGCATCTGTGGTGATTAGCAATGCTGCCGGTGTGAAGCAATACATTCAACTTGTTGGACGCGGCTTGATTGGAATTCGAGCCAGCGATGGAAAATTGCTGTGGCGTTATGCTCGCGTTTCCAACGGTACTGCGAATATTCCAACTGCGTTGGTCGATGGTGATTTTGTCTTTACCAGCACGGCGTATAACACCGGTTCGGCTTGCCTGAAATTGGTTGCTGAAGGTGATGGGGTTTCAGCAGAAGAAGTTTATTGGCTCGATTCCAAGCAGTTCCAGAACAAACACGGCGGCATGACTCTGGTAGATGGCTACGTCTATGCAGGGCACGGTAACGGTAGTGGATTGCCGATTTGCGTGAATATGAAAACCGGTGAAATTGCATGGGGTCCGGAAAGATCTGCCGGCAAGGGGGAGACCAGCCTAATTTATGCAGATGGTCGTATCATCATGCGGCGACAGGATGGGGTTGTGATTCTGTTGGAAGCCACACCTGACGAGTATCGTGAAATCGGTACTTTCGAGCCGGCTTATCAGGAAGGAAAAACGTGGGCCCATCCCACCATTGCGAATGGCAACCTCTACTTGCGCGAACAGGGCAAGTTGATGTGCTACAAGCTCAAGGGCTGATCCATTCGTGAGCAGCCAGACCCAGATATGCCTCGCATGGAACACGCCGCAGTCAGCCAACGTGTTACGACGCTCGGGGTTGATCTTGGCTACACCGCAGAGCAGCGGTGTAGCGTCGCATCGCTGGCCGTGATGGGGCAGCGAGCGGAATGACGGTGAAGGGATGCAGCGTTGAAGTCAAGCCTGGCACGGTGGTTGCAGGTCAACCCACTTGTGAGGCTACTTTGTGAGGCAACATTGTGAGGCAACATTGTGAGGCAACATTGTGAGGCAACATTGTGAGGCCCGATTCAGGCAATCCCACGGGAGCTGTTTGGGGGCATGAGCGTCCTTGCCAATTCGGCTTACTCCTGCTCGGCTCACTCTTTCTCGCTTCGGCGAAATACCGCAACAATGTCGTCGACGGGGACAACGAAGAGCTGGTTGTCATGTTCCAGGTCGACGGGGATCGCGTTTTTGGGGTGAAACAGGATCTTGTCGTATTGCCTCAACGGTAGTTCTTCGTCGTTCTCGACCACGGCACTGATTGTGACAATCCTGCCTGTGATTGTGGGGATCTCAGCGGCATCAGGAAGGGCAATTCCACCCCGCGTCTCGCGTTTCGGTTCATCTTTTCGTACAAGCACCCGATCTCCAATCGGTTCAACATGCTCAAAAGTCGCCGCTTTCTTCTTTCCCATTTCTGTGCCGGATCCTTGTGCTTCTGAGGTGATATGCCTTTCGGCTTGCCTGCAGTTTGACTGCTGTGACCACCTTCGTCGAGGGTGGAGATTGAATATCGAGAGGACACACCGATTTAAAGAGAGATATCAGTGAGAAGCATCGGTTATCGATGCATTGATGAGGTTCAGCGGCCCGACTCAGCGTTTTGGTTTTCCGGTGGGATTCGGGGCAGGTCGGAGTTCTGGTCAGTTGGGCACGAAGTTTTTGGCGTGTGCTTCACGTTGGGCGAGGTCAAAGTCATGCTGCGTCATGATTTGAGCCAGTTCCTCGAGGTCAGTGGAAGCGGTCCAGCCGAGTTTTTCTTTGGCTTTCGAGGCGTCTCCCAGCAGCAGGTCGACTTCAGCAGGCCGAAAATAGCGTGGGTCAATCTCGACGTAATCTTCATAGTTGAGGTCAAGTTGTTCGAATACGAGTCGGCAGAAGTCGCGGACGGATTCCGTGCGCCCGGTGGCCAGAACAAAATCATCAGCTTCGTCATGCTGAAGGATCCGCCACATCCCCTCCACGTAATCTTTCGCATATCCCCAGTCGCGTTTTGCATCGAGGTTACCGAGGTAAAGTTTGCTTTGCAGGCCAGCTTTGATTCGTCCGGCTGCTCGTGTTATTTTTCGAGTGACAAACGTTTCGCCTCGTCGTTCTGACTCGTGGTTGAATAGAATTCCGTTGCTCGCATACATGTCGTAGCCGCGACGGTAATTGACCGTCTGATGAAACGCGTAAACCTTGCCGCAGGCGTAAGGCGACTGTGGGTTGAATGGTGTCGTTTCTCTTTGGGGCGTTTCGAGTACCTCTCCGAACATTTCGCTACTGCTGGCTTGGTAAACACGAACGTGCTTTCGACGGTTCAGCAATCGAGCCGCTTCCAGCACATTCAGGGCTCCAACCCCAACGGTTTCCAAGGTATAGACCGGTTGGTCATAAGAGACGCGTACGTGACTCTGAGCGCCCAGGTTGTAGATTTCATCGGGTTCGATCTCGAGTACCAGATTTGTCAATGCTTGGCCATCAGTGAGATCACCATAGTGCAAACGAAGTTGGCCACGTTCGTGAACGTCGCTGTAGATGTGATCGATTCGCTCTGTGGAGAATGTGCTGCTGCGGCGAACGAGGCCATGCACGTTGTATTGCTTCTCAATCAACAGTTCCGCAAGGTAGCTGCCGTCTTGTCCGGTGATGCCTGTGATGAATGCTGTTTTACCCATGGTGCTGCCGTGCTGGTGGTTGTGATTTGTGTTTTTGTAAATGGTTGTCAGAGTTTGGTGGGATCAGGCTGAACGCAGTTTCCCCGAATCGACTTCTTTGCAGAAAGCCGCGTATGTATCTTTGAGGCCTTGGTGGAGATCAATGTGGTGATGCCAGCCGCATTCGTGAAGGAGTTTGACATCGGTGCACTTGACCGGGGTTCCATCAGGGCGTGATGGGTCGGTTTTTATTTCGCCGGTGTAGCCGATGGTGGCTGCGACTCGCTTGGCAAGTTCCAGAATCGTTAGATCGGTCCCGGTGCCAACATTCACCCAGTCAGGAGGAGAGTCCATTGATAAAAGGTGCACGATCGCATCAGCAAGATCATCGACATGAAGGAACTCACGCCGTGGTTTGCCTGTTCCCCAAAGTTGAACCGAGGGCTGCCCCGTTTGCTTCGCGTGGTGGAAACGCCGAATCAACGCAGGTAGAACGTGACTGTGTTCAGGATGATAGTTGTCGCCAGGTCCGTACAGGTTGGTAGGCATAGCGCTGTGATAAGTCACACCATGCTGCTGCCGGTAATATTGACATAATTTCAAACCGGCAATCTTCGCCAGTGCATAGGCTTCGTTGGTCGGTTCCAGCGGGCCGGTCAAAAGCGACGATTCCTCGATCGGCTGGTTGCACTCGCGGGGGTAGATGCAGGTGCTACCGAGAAATAGAAAACGTTGCACCCCATGTCGAAATGCAGATCCGATGGTATTTACCGCCATCAGCATGTTTTCAGTCAGGAATTCCACGGGGAAAGTATCATTTGCCACGATGCCTCCCACCTTGGCCGAGGCAAAAATGACCGCATCGGGACGATGGGCCTCAAAATACTCATCCGTGTCAGCAGCTTTGGTCAGGTCAAGTGTTTCTCTCGAGGCAGTCAGGAGCTCACAACTGGTGTCGGACAACCGCCGGCAGACAGCAGAACCGACCATTCCCCGGTGGCCCGTCACCAATATCTTTTCGATTTGCGAAACTCCCATGCTCAGCAGATTAGCGAATCTTAAATTTCGCGTCACTACCAACTTTTTCGATTTCAGTGTCTGAAAAGCCTGGTTTTTTCGCGTTTCTGGTGTGTTTGAGGATCCGATTTCGCTGTCGACGTGACTCGTGGGCAGCATCATTGCCTTGGCCCGAGGCTGTCTGTGACCTGACGATTGAGCGGACTTGTCCGATTGAGCTGGTTCATCCAATTGCGACGTCAGTTCGGGTTGGGGGAAGCAGGACGGCCTCACTACATTCAGGACCCACCATCGGTCGATCCTAGACATAACGGCGGGCGAAATATCGGAGTGACCGATGGATTTGTGATATCCCAGCTGTCACCTCCCATGCATGGAAGAGCGAAGGGATGTACAAGGAAGTAAATCGATCTTTGATCAAATGGCCAGTGGCCGCATCTGCCACGATGTTGGCGATCTCCTGGTTTGCGTTAGATGACGATGTGGATAACGTTGACAAGCCAAGTTCGTCACAGGTTTCCCATTTGCCCGATCTGGCAGTTATTCTTGAGGTGGAAGTGACCCCGGTCCTTCCTGAGCAGGAACTCTTGCTCCAAGCTGAACCGATTGACGAGGTGGCTGTGGAGCAGGTTGCCCGTGATGAGCGGGCGATGAAACTGCCGCCACAGATTGCTGATGCGTTCGCTGGAGTTGTCGATCAAGTCGAAACGCCAGCAAGAAAGAGCAAGGAAAAGCATGCCGATACGTCTGTTGTCGAGGTTGTGAAGCCGGTCATCAAAGCTCCGGTGCGGATGGTAGAACAGGAATTGGCGGGGCTGGATCGCGCAGGTCTACGAGCCCCGTCTGATCAATCGGAAATCGAGTCGGCACATGACGATCGTCAGTCCCGAGCGTCGACTGATGCAATCGATACTGCTGCCGAAATGGTCACGCTTGCGCAATGTGAGCGATTCGAATGGGTGAGCCCTGCGTGGATGGTCGATCCCTGGTCGTCCGGATTTTGGCGGCCTGAAAGCGAACTCGACAAGATGGTCAACGAGCAAACAAAGTCCATTTTGCCCGATTCGAACCGCGCGCTTGGACGTCGTGATCTGATGGCAAGTGAAGTTCAGGATACGATTTCACGGCCATCATGGTCGGGCGCCAGCCAGGCAGTAATCAGTCGTATCCACGTTGTCAAAAATTGCTGCCATGGCTGGTTGGTGACCTTGGCTCGGCAGTCAGATAGATTGAAGAAATTTGTAGCTGAGCAGGAGCTTGCGTCCGTCGTGGCCAAGCCTGAGGTGGTGCAGCCCAAATCGGTAGTTGTACCGGTAGCTGGAGTCATCGAATCTGAAGGTGATCATGCGATCCCCCAGGTGCAGCAGTCTGTATCCAGAAAAGTCAGCGATCATCCCGTTGTCAGTGTCGAGCGGCTTCCGGTCTGGCCTGAGGCAAAGCAGCTCGAGAAGCAACTATCTGAGTTATCAGAAGGGGCTCAATCGCAGCCAGCGTTCAGATTCATCTCTGTCGATGGAAGCGAGTTGACGATCGTTGATTGGGCATCGCGTGTCCAAAGTCAATTAGCCAGTCTGCACGCATTGCCACGATTGGGCGACGAAGCTGCCGGCAGGATCATGGATAGATTGAATGGTTTGGCTTTGGAGGGGCGGCAGCAAGCTGAATTGATTGAGGATCGGCAGCAACAGGTGCATTGGTTGCGAGCCAGTTACGCCATTTCGCGGCGGACTGCCGTGTGGATGCCTGTTTGGGATTTGTCTCAACATGACGATGTTCTCAGGGACATCAACGATGCCGAGGCAACGGGGTCCCTCGAGACGGTGGTTGAGCAGGTCCGCAATGACCTGATTGCTACCGGAGACGTTGCGGGTTGGAACACGTTCTTGATGCTCGATGAGATCATGGAACACGGGCGTGGTGACAATCTTGCAGCGAGAGCACTTCTCGCACAAAGATTGATGTCCCGCGTGGAGTGGCACAGTCTCGGTAAGGAGCAGTCGGAGTGGTTGCAGCGAGCTTCCATCGAGGGTCTGGTGGCTGTGATCCGTCCATGGGCTCACACCAACATTGATTACGCTGAGTTGCTGAGCCAGTTGGAGCGTCAGGAATCAAACGCGATCGACTTGGCGGCGGTGGAAATCGCGTCAGCAGCTCAGACGCTACGTTTTGCCGAGAGTCCGGCAGCCGTCAAGGTTTCAGATGAAATCAATACGCATTATCGGAACGCTAATGTTCGGTTTGCTATCTCGGAGCGATTCATTGAGCGGATGATTCCGGCCATTGAGTCAACATCGATGCCAGTGAATACCGAGGTCATGGGGGCCCGTGTGTCCGGGGTTAGCCAGATTCAAAGTGACTTTGAGATTGATCTGGAGCCTGCCGTTGATCGCTGGTTGATCAAATTGAAAGCGAATGGGCGTGTTGAAACTGATTCGGTGGGCAGGCAAGGCGTTGTTGCAGTCAGGACAGCCGCATCCGCAAAATTCAATGCGGCCAGTCAGATCGAAGTGACAAAACGAGGGTTGTCTCTGGGGGATGCTAACGCAAAGGTTCGAAGTAGTACGAGGCTCCGCGGTGTGGAAACCTCTTACGATGGATGGCCATTGGTGGGGATGCTGGTGCGTTCGATCGCAGAGGATCGTTACCGGGAAATGGCTCCGCAGGCCAATCGAATTGCTAACCGGGAGGCCCGGACTCGGATCGAATCAGAAATTGATGAGCAGCTGGAAACTCGTGTTGATGAGGCAGCCGTCAAGGTGAGTGAGATGGTTCTTGGTCCTTTGGGACGGTTGCAGCTGGACCCTCGTGTCACCGACATGCGGACGACGGATCAGCGACTGATGGCCCGATACCGGGTGGCGGGTGACTGGCAGTTGGGCGCCTTCACCCCACGGCCTCGTGCCCTGAGCGACAGTTTGATGAGTGTTCAGTTGCATCAGTCGGCTCTGAATAATACGCTTGAACAGTTGATCTCCGCGGACCAGCCAATCGACATTCGTACGTTGATTCGTAAAAGTGCGGGCACCTTTGGAAAGCAGGATGTAGTAATACCTGATGATATTCCCGATGATGTCACAGTGCAGTTTGCGCGAACGCGACCGATCACGGTTGAGATTCAGGACGGGATGTTGTGGTTGACGGTCCGGGTACTCAGGCTGCGGCGTGAAGAAGGCATCGATTTGACGCAGTTCATTGTCCGCGCCGGTTATCGGCCTGAAATCGAGGGCATGAACGCTCGGCTTGTCCGTGATGGTCATTTGCGGATCAGCGGTCCACGCATGGCGATGCGTGAACGCTTACCCGTTCGTGCTATCTTCAACAAAGTGTTTGCGGCGAGTCGTGAGATTCCATTGACGGTGCCGCGGCTGATTGAAAATCCGGCAACGGAGGGACTAGTGGTCAGTCAGCTCGAATTGCGTGACGGCTGGCTTGCGATGGCGATCAGTGAAGAGGGTGCTGCTCGTATCGCGTTGCGTCAGGAATGAGTTCCAAACGCGAGTTCGCAGAGGTGAGCTTGGGCGATCGGCTGCGGGCAACTCCAGACCAGAAAGAACAGGGCTTCTCGACACCACCGCCCGACAGGGTGCCCTTTGACGAATCCGGCACCCTTGGCTGCGGTCAGCGCGGCTTGGGTGGTTCGCAGCGCAAGTCGATTTGCCGCTGTGCGTATTTCGGAGGTGTCACAGTCAGTATCGCCTGCTGACGCGTGCAACAGGCGTTGGGCCAGTTCAGCGACCTCTTGGCTGAGTTCGCCAGCTGCATCGCGGAGATCAGCGCGTTTGGAAGCCTCGGATGAAAGGAAGTTGACGGCCGCTTGCGAAAGTCCGATCGCGAGCGTCGAGGTTTGTAGTCCACCGGTGCGGATGCCTGTCGCACTCTTGAGGACATTTTCGCTTGGCCCATTGAGCAGGAATTCCTCAGCCACCTGCACGTGATCAAAGCTGACCTGGTCGGTGCAGCTCGCCGATAATGCCACCAATGCATGCCCCGGACCCGCTTTGATTCCCTCCAGCGTTGACGGGACGGCCAGCAATACTTGCTGGCCGTCAGGCAGCGTTGCACCCACCACATAAAGATCTGCGTGAGGTGCTCCGGTAACCCAGGGCGCAAGACCGTCAAGCAGGTAGCCGCCGGGCACTGGTTGTGCGCGTAACGCGGGTTGGCTCAAGTGACGACGGCTTGTTGTCAAATGGCTGATGCCCACGGTGCTGAACCGCGTTCCATCAATCAGGCTCTCAAGCCAGTCGCCAATCACGATTTCGTTTCCACTTGCCGCAAGTCGACGAACTGCACCCATGTACTGTGTGATCACGAAGGTGGTCGTCAGGTCGGCTTGCGAGAGACGTAAGTAGCCTCGTATCTGGTCGGACTCTGACCAGCCGTAACCCCCCTGTTCCTGGGGAAGGAACCAACGATAGACCCCCCGTTCACCGCACAATCGGAGCGATTCCGCAGGCCAGTGGGCAACCTCGGAGATGGTGTTGGCGAGTCGAGCGAGTTCGTCGCACAGTTCATCCATGGGGTCGGCAGAGGGGTTCAGGACAGGAGAGGAGTGCTGCATGTTCAAGCCAATGGGGGTGTTGTTTGGAATTGCGAGGATTACGTGGTCCCAGACAAGTGAAATCACGTTATCTTTTGCGGGCAGGATCGAAATAACGCTAACTCCAACCTCGTCGCTCGCTCATCTATCATCGCAGGTTCGCCTATTTTCACCAGAGTGAACCTCGGATTTGTGAAGTCAAGTCGGTGGCCTGATAATGGCGTGTCGCTTTTCTCTTCTGATTCGTCTTTTTTTAGCAGATAAATCATTACTCGCGAGTTCCCATGAGTCAGACAGAATTACCGCAGCATGTCTCGCCAACATCACCTTTGTTGCAACCCAATCACGATGAGCATCATGCGGATGATTTGTACGGCAAACTTTGGGCGTTGGCAAACAACCTTTGGTGGAGTTGGCATCCAGAGTGCGGTCAGTTGTTCCGCGACATTGACCCGATACGATGGCGGCAGCTTGACCACAATCCTGTTGCGCTGCTGCGTGAGATGACGCCCGAGCAGTTGGCTGAACGTGCTGGCGAATTGGTTTTGCACAGTCGGATCAATTACGCATACCGAAGATTGCAGGAATACCTGGCGAACACGCACACTTGGGCATCGAATCATGCGGGGGTTCTTGGGGCGAAGCCGGTTGCCTATTTTTCCGCTGAGTTTGGAATTCATGAATCAGTACCCATCTACAGCGGAGGATTGGGTGTACTGTCAGGTGACCATGTCAAGAGTGCGTCCGGCCTCGGCGTGCCATTAGTTGGGGTCGGGCTGTATTACTCGCATGGATACTTTCGTCAGCACCTGGATGACGAGGGATTTCAGGGCGAAGAATATCTTGAGACGCAAGTCAGTCATCTTCCGATGAAACCTGCGCTCGATAGCAGCGGGGATCCCATCAATGTTTCGATCGAAACTCGCAATGGAAAGTTGTTGGCCAAGGTCTGGCAAATGGACGTGGGTCGCGTGAGATTATACCTGCTTGACTGCAATGTTGAGGGGAACCGGCCAGAGGACCGCGAGTTGACCAGCCGCCTGTATGGCGGTGACCAGCGGACGCGGATCCGTCAGGAATTGGTGCTCGGTGTTGGAGGTGTGAAGGCACTGCATGCACTTGGAATTGATCCCGGAGTGTATCATCTCAATGAGGGGCATTCCGCGTTTGGACCCTTGCAGGTCATTCATTATCTGATGCATGAAGACGGCATGTCATTTGTCGACGCCCATCGCGAGGCAGCACGCATGACTTGCTTCACCACTCATACACCGGTTCCCGCGGGGCATGATCGTTTCCCAGCCGAGCTTGTCGAGGAGCATCTTGGGCCATTGCGTGATTCGTTAGGGCTGTCGGAGAAAGAGTTTCTGGCTTTGGGACGTGTCAATGCAGAAGACGCGTCAGAGTTCTTCTGCATGACAGTGATTGGCTTCAATATGAGTCGATCTGCCAATGCTGTCAGTAATCTGCACGGGGTTGTTTCGCGACGCATGTGGGCGCACAACTGGCCCGGCCGGCAAGAAGATGAAGTGCCCATTGGGCACATTACCAATGGTGTGCATGTGCCAAGCTGGCTCGCGGGGCAAATGGCTTTGTTGTACGACAAGTATTTTCCGGCCGATTGGAAAGCGCGAATTCAGGACCCTGATGTCTGGCAATGCATTCACAAGGTAGATCCCGGAGAGTTATGGGAAACCCACAACGCCTTGAAACACAATCTGCTCTCTTTCGTGCGTCGCAGGGTCAGTCGGCAATGCCGGCGACGGGGTGAAAGTGATGAGGTTGTTGAGGCGGCGCGTCGTGTGCTTGATCCTCGAATGTTGACCATCGGCTTTGGGCGTCGATTTGCGACCTACAAAAGGGCCAACCTTCTGTTTAGTGATATGGATCGGATTGTACGGATGATTCAAAGTTCGGATCGGCCCGTCCAATTTATTTATGCCGGAAAAGCGCACCCCAAAGATGAGCCGGGAAAACGCTTCATTCAGGAAATTGCCAATCTTCGGCACGATTCGCGATTCAATGGTCATGTTGCATTCGTGGAGGATTATGACATCAACGTGTGCCGCCATCTGATTCAGGGCGTGGACGTATGGCTCAATAACCCCAGGCGGCCGTTGGAGGCATCTGGTACCAGTGGGCAAAAAGTGGTGCTCAATGGTGGCTTGAATCTCAGTATTCTGGATGGTTGGTGGGGGGAGGCCTACAACGGCGTCAATGGATTCGCCATTGGTCAGGGACGCAGCCATGTTGACGACGATGTGACCGATGCACGTGATGCAAACTCGCTCTATGACACACTCGAACAGCAGGTGATCCCCTGTTTCTATCAGCGTGACGCTGATGGCTTGCCCAAGGCGTGGATTGATCGCATGATGCACAGCATCAGCACACTGGCGTGGCGATTCAGTTGCCAGCGGATGGTTGCTGACTACACGACCCATGGCTACTTGTGGGCTGCAGGTGGTGTCACCTGTGATATGCGTCAGCGTTAGTGGGCTGTTTTCTTGACAAGCTGGTGCTTTGAGTGCCCACTGCGGTCGTTCGATCTTTGTCCGTAAAATTAGGCGGACACACGGGGTGGTGAGGTCGGACCGTTTCGGTGCAGACTCCGTTGGTTTGTGTGAACCACTGGTGAAGTGGATGCTGAAGCCTCTTGGGCTTTTTGCGATGGGACCCGCTATAGTGCTGGTTTGATGGTGGGCCAAAGCGACTTTCGGGTTTCCAGTCGAGATATCGACAGGGCTTTCGGCAGCATCCCATACCGATCACCATGAGCATGGTGTTAGAGGTTTCGATTTCGCTCTGAACGTGGAGAAGTGATGAAAATTGAACTGAGGAAGATTTGTGTCTTGGTCGTTGGATTGTGCTCAATGGGCGTGTTGGCCGAGGCCCACGGGCAGGGCGAGCAGGAAGATGGTTATTTATCGTTGTTCAATGGCGAAACTCTTGATCAGTGGGTGATTCCAGAGGGTGATGGTGGGCACTGGAAGGTATTGGATGGCGTGATCGATTACGATTCGCGAAGTGAAGCTTCTGGGAACAAAAATCTTCAGACGCGCGAAGAGTTTGGTGATTTTATTCTCAAGATTGATTGGCGAATCAAGCAGACCAGCGGCTTGTATGACGTACCGGTTGTCCTGAGTGATGGCAGTTATCTTAAAGATGCTGCTGGAAGGAAGATTACGATCAAGACTCCGAATGCAGATTCTGGAATTTATTTGCGTGGTGCATCCAAGGCTCAACTGAATATCTGGTGCTGGCCGGTGGGGTCAGGGGAGGTGTATGGAGTTCGAAATAAAGCGACGACTCCACCTGAAATTCGAGCAGGGGTAACACCAAGAATCAATGCAGACAAGCCAGTTGGTCAGTGGAACCGATTTGTGATCATCCTTGTGAAGGATAGAGTGACCGTATACTTGAACAATCACATGGTTCTTGAAAATGCGCTGCTGCCAGAAATCCCCGAGCGGGGACCCATTGTTTTGCAGCATCACGGCGGGCCTGACAAAGATGGAAATCTGCGTGCCGCATCCAGTCTCGTGCAGTTTCGTAATGTATGGATCAAATCACTCGATCCGTGAGATCGGTAGGTTCAGGATTTGTG
>PKCN01000040.1 GCA_002862205.1 Planctomycetaceae bacterium
CTGTGCGGGTATCACTGTGCGGGTATCACTGTGCGGGTATCACTGTGCGGCTATCTCTGTGCGGCGAAATACCAACAACTGCCGCTGATTTGATGGACACAATTATGATCCAACCAACGCTCGCAGGGACAATAAAAAATGCCAATAACCCTGATCTCCGGGCGCACTTCGTGCCTGTGGGTGACCATTCCCCAACGTTGGTTCCACTCAAAAGCATGACGATCACTGCAGCCCCAAGCAGAAGGCTGACCGTGCCCTTAAGTCGACTCTCCCACTCTAAACGGGCATTTCCAACCTCCCAGAGAGCGGAGCAAGCTATTTCGGGAAAAAACAGATTGCAGTCGTCACAAAGCGAAATCAGACAACGACCGCACTCAAGACCACCGTCCCCGCAAGAACCAATCAACGGTGATTCAACAGTGATCTCACTTCCCACCCGCCCGCAAAACCAACCAAACACACCGAAACAGCGGTGATATCCTCAAACGCAGAAAGCCTCAAGACACCAGAAACGCGAGGACGAAAACAAGGCCTGCTACAACCGGCAGAACCGTTACTTCAGATGGTGGGAAGCTTCATGGACTGCGTATTGAGCCAACAGCCTGCGTCTGCACAGAACTTATATCCATTCCCCAAACAAGGACGGGATCTTGCTACGAATCGTGATTCCCGTGGCATCGTTTCATGCTCAACTTAACAAGTCAGGCAAAAACCAAATTCAATGTGGGACTTGAACGATGCACGAAACGGCAATCAAAAAGAGAGTGAAAAGCATTTGCAACCTGGTTCGTTCTTTCACACCCATGCGTGGCATTGAACCAGACAAGGCGATCCAACCTCCCTCATTTTCTGACGAGGTGGCGACCTCACGGTCCATTCTTCAGAAAGTGTACGCAGCGATTGACAGGTTCACTGGTTTGGGTCGGGGCTTTGCGGGTCACATGCTGAGCTTTAGCTGATCATTGGTTGGACTGGCAGCGATGGGTGACATTGAATGGGCCGAAAGTTGCCGCGTCGCAGTTCGAAAACATGTCACGGTTACTCGCAACGTTCCAGAACCAGGAGCCTTGAAACTTGCCGATCATCGACCAAGTCAAGTTCCTCCCAGCCAAGTCAAGTATTGGAAACAACGTGGTGACAAAACACCCGAAATCGGGCACGTCTTGGAATATATCTACGGCTACTACGATCCATTGAGACACGCCAAGGATGACTCACTGGCTGCGGAACTGGATACCATGGCTTACCAAATCTTCTGATCACAAGGAAATACGGTCTGATAGATCGGCAAAGTGACAGGTGGCCTGCGAGAGGAACCAGCATGCGATCGCTCACATAAGTTGAATAGAACAAGTTGACGAGCATCTCGCCGACGAGACAGATCACAACCATTCGAGTTATACTCCGGGAGTATTTTCCGTCGAATTAGTGCGATTTCCTCCCCTGATTTCTTATTGGTCTCATGCTCAACAAGCATCTGCAGTTGGTGTCACGATTTCATGCTGTCCTATTCTCTGTTGTGGCGTCCGCTTCGTTCACGTATTCCGAGAATTTTGACCCCATTCGCTTTGAACCCACAACGATCGCCGTTGATCTTGTCCGGCCAATGGAGTTTGACATTGCTCCTGATGGAAAAGTATTCCTGATCGAGCTGGCAGGCGAAATCAAATTGATCGATCCAGAGACGCGAGAGGTGTCATCGGTAGGAACGCTGAAGGTAACCACCGAACAGGAGAACGGCCTGATTGGATTGGCACTCGATCCGGACTTTGCAAAGAACCAGTGGATTTATCTGCAATACTCCCCACCTGATTTTCAGGGTCAGCATGTCAGTCGGTTCAAGATTCTGGACAACAAGCTGGACATGGCCAGCGAAAAGATACTTTTCAAGTATGAAGAACAACGTTTGCAATGCTGTCACCATGCCGGTTCTCTTGAGTTTGGGCCTGACGGGTGTCTTTTCATTGGCACGGGTGACAACACCAATCCGTTCAATGACTCACAAGGTTATGCACCAATCGACCAACGCAAGGACCGCGAACCCTGGGATGCCCAACGAACTTCTGGAAATACACGCAACTACAACGGCAAGATTCTGCGAATCCGCCCAGAAGCAAATGGCACCTACTCCATTCCCAAAGGCAACCTGTTTCCCGCGGACGGATCCGTGGGGTATCCGGAGATTTATGTCATGGGTTGCCGGAACCCCTGGCGAATCAATATCGACCAGAAAACCGGTTACCTGTATTGGGGTGACGTGGGTCCTGATGCTGGGGCAGACGGCCCGCGGGGGCCACGTGGTTATGACGAGGTCAATCAGGCGCGTGTGGCTGGCAACTTTGGCTGGCCGTATTTCATCGGTGATAACTACCCCTACGGGATTGTTGATTTCGCAACCGGAAAGATTGCGTCCACCCTCGACCCGATGTCGCCCGAGAATCGTTCGATCAATAATACCGGCGCAACCAAGCTTCCTCCTGCAATGCCGGCCATGGTTTACTATCCGGGAGCACCTTCTGAGAAGTTTCCTGCGGTTGCCAATGGCGGACGCACCGCCTGCGCGGGTCCCGTTTACCATTTCGATGAAAAATCGTCCGCCAGTCGACGGTTCCCGAAAGAATATGACCACACGCTATTCGCGTTTGAATGGTCCCGAAGCATGATTTATGCGGTGCACCTTGATACCGACTCCAATCTCGAGAAAGTCGAACGATTCCTGCCCAATGCGAAATTCTCACGCCCTATCGATATGCAGTTTGACCGGAAGGGCTCACTCTACGTCCTGGAGTACGGTGAAACATGGGGTGTCAACCCTGACTCACAATTGGTGCGTCTGGATTACGTGCGAGGAAACCGATCGCCAATCGCCAAGGCCACCGCAAAGAACACGATCGGTCGGGAACCGCTGACCGTAGAACTTGACGCTCGAAGCTCTTCTGACAAAGACAACGACAAGCTGACCTATGAGTGGTCTGCGATTCGATCAGGACAGGAAAAATCGACCCCAAAAAACCTCGGAACCCAAGCCAAAATGGCAACGGTGTTCGAGGAACCAGGCGTCTACACACTCGAACTCAAAGTGACCGATCCGTCGGGTGCATCGAGTGTCAATTCACTGCCAGTGATTGTCGGCAATACTCGACCTGTCGTCGAATTCCTGAAACCTTCGGATGGCGAATTTTTCGTACCAGGCAAACCCATCCAATATCAGGTTGTCGTGCGTGACTTTGAAGATGGCACAAGTGATCCTGATGAAGCAGAGGAAGATGGCAAGCACTTCATCGAACTGAGTGCGTCCATGAGAGTGGCTGTGGAAGCGATTCAGGCAACACCCCAAGCAGATGGTAAAGCTGATGATCCGGGACTGTCCATGATTCGCAAAAGTGATTGCCTGAACTGTCATGCCCCCAATCGACCGTTGGTGGGACCGAGCTTTGTGCAAATCGCAGACAAATATCGCGACCAGCCACACCAATTGGAACAATCAGTCAAACGGGTGCTACAAGGCTCTACCGGTGTCTGGGGAAAGATCGGCATGCTGCCCCACCTGCAACACACGCCAGCAGAAGTCACAAAAATGGTGGAGTATGTGTATTCTGTTTCCGCTAATTCTTCGAATCCCAACGCGAGGGGATTTCGCAATGAAATGACAATGAAAGAAGACGCAGGAAGCGTTGTCCTGGAAGCCAGTTACGTTGACCTTGGCCGTGACGAGATTCCAAAAATCATCGGCATCGGAAGGATCCAACTGCGAAGCCGGCACGTGCAAGCCGAAGCCGCAGACACATTCGCTGGCACCAAACCTCTCGGCTCAGGAAAAGCAGAAGGAAAACAGTTCATGGGCGCGATTGAGCATGACGGGTTCCTCAAGTTTGAGCACATCCGGTTCGATGACATCAAGAGTATCAAAGCAAGTGTGGCAAGCGCTGGCGTGGGTGGTGCAATCGAAGTACGCCGCGGAAGCGTTGATGGACAATTGCTGGGAAAAGCCAATATTGAGGTCAATGGACAGTGGGAAGAGTTCTATGACAAGATCATCACACTGGAATCAACGACCGGGACCGATGATCTCTTTATGGTCTTTCAAAACGAAAAGAATCGTGGTGGACTCATGAATGTCGATTCTTTGACATTCCAATGAATCACCAAACGATGGCAACGATCCACCTGCATCTGCAACAGGCATTGCGACGAGTTGAACCACCGCCGCGTGCCGCTTGACGCCAACATGCAGGTGTATTCAGTGGCATGCAGCATGCCGCTCAAAGTCTCAAACGAAGGATCATCCGCGGAATCATTCCCTGGAATCATTCCGGATCAATTCGATACCACTGAGGATGGTTTTTCCCCGTGAACTGGACAGTCCCAACGTCAATTCGTCCTGAACTTTGATTCCTTCAAACTCCAGACTGACCGCGCGCATGGAATCGCCACTTTCAGCAACCACATCAAAATCTTTTTTCACTGCTTTGCCTTGCAACTGGATTGTCTGCAGACGCTCACCTGCCAACAGCGCATCAGGCTCATTGAAATACAGCCTCACCATGTAGATTCCCGGCTTGAGTCCTGTGAGTTTGAACTCGCTTAACCCTTCAACAACAGAGGCGTTCACCCATGGATACTTTGCGTTGCCCTGAATCCAAAGGCTGTGCTGATATCGATAGCGTGGCATGCCAGAAACCTTGGCATGAATGATCGGCGACGGCCCACCGACCGACGGATAATCAAGCCAGAGTGTCCCGCTTCGGGTGATCCGATCTCCTGGAGCACCAAAATTGATCCCCACACGTTGGATTTTCCCAGCAGGTATCTCACTCTTTCCCCACGAGGCCCACTGTTCATGTTGCTCGGGCATCGCGACCAACGACATCGCCGTGGGCAGGGGATAACTGCAAGTACATCCCTCATAAAAGTAGGGAACATTCAGCACGCCACCCGATGGAATGATACTGTTCGTACAGCCGCTACGCGGCCCACTCAAGAAGACCGTCCCACTCTCGGCAGTCTTATCGTAAAACGCAGCGGTTCCGCTTCTGAGGGTGTACAGATCGCCGTAGTCAACACCACCATCGCAGCCATACGTTTTCAGAAATGTACGGGGCTCCATATCTCCCGTGATTGGATTTCTTCGCTGGCCCACCACCGGTTTTTTTGGTTTCCAATCATCTTGCTGCCGGGGTGGTCGATACTGACTTGGTTCGGCAATGGACGGTGATGTTGCGGTGAGTTGATTGCGCAAATCCATGCGTTCGCTATCATCAAGGACACGCCCGGTATAGATATCAGACAGCACGGGAGGGAGTAGCGGATAATCAATTTTATAATTCCCTTTGACTCGGGCCGCCCGCCAATCCTTGGGTCGGGAAATCATCTCTCCCTGATTGAATCGTGGCTGCGGCGAACGTTTGAAGTGAGCCAGCGTGTCATCAAACCACAATACCCCCAAAGGAAACCTGACCAATTGATCTTCGCTTAATGCCCAATCACCGGCATACTCATTCGCGCCAGCCAAAGCACCTTTTCTCTCAACAACAACATCACCCTTTTTGTTGCTTACCACAAATCCCTGCTGCTTCATTGGCTCACTGCCAGGTCCAGGCAGCACAACATTGATCGCGACACCTCCGAAAGGCCTGAGTGTTTGTAGTGACGGCGAAATGGGCAAGCTATCTCTTTCGGTCACCATCACGGTTGTTACATAGGGTGGCAACGCGATCTGATCCAACGAACAATGCATGACCGCGACTCTTGCTCCATAGACACCAGCGGAGTCCAGATCCCGCCTCAAAGCCTGGCATCGTTCCAGATCATCGTCCAAGGCAACCACATGGTAGTGTGAGGATTCGACCAAGGCTTTCACAAGCTCTCCGTCAACGAGTCCGTAAACGACTGCGATTCCATGTTCGCTTGAGGCTTGAGCGGCAATGGATTTTGCTTGACGGATTGCGTCGCGATTCGGCTGAAGCTTGGTCAGTGTGCGCGTCGAATTTTCTCGCGACTCCTCTGCCAACTGTTTACCATCGCGAAAACACAGGATTTCACCTTTCGCAGTCACGACAAACAGGGCATTGTCCGCAATCAACATCGCGTGGACGGAACCTTTGACATCCACACTCGGCACATCAAACTTCAGTACTTGAGTGGGAGTTCGAATTTCACGACTCAGTTCCGCAACTCCCCCTTCACCGGTGCGCACCTTGTCTTCATGCATTTGGCTGTTGATGGATTCATCAAACGTCAGCTTTCCCCTTCTCAAAGCTCTTGCCTGATCAGGATCCAATGCGGCAAACCAGCCTCCGGGATAACGCCCGGCGGAAGGCAATTCAAATTCGATCAATTCACCTGTAAGCCGATTCAGTCTGGCGGGATAGGCGGTCGAGCATGGCACAATCAGTTCATCTTCATCAATTAACAGGTATCCCTGCGGAGCCAATCCTCCAATGGCTTGCGTATTGTGCGGTTGCTGACCAAATAGATAACCCATGCGATCATTGCGCCAGACAATTTTGCCAGTGTCGATCTGCATTGCATAAATGAAGACACCCTCAAAAGGCCAGACACCCGCCGCAAAGTAAACCACGCCATCCTTGACTACGGGACCTCCCCGCACTGGCCAAACAGAAATCAAACGACGGTTGCCCAGCAACAACCGTTCACTTGGTGCAGCCTGCTGCCTCCAGCGGAGCACACCGGTATGAAGGTCAACACAATACATGTACCCATCGTCGGAACCAAAGCAAACCGTCTCGTTCCATATTGCAGGAGCGAAGCGGACAGGCCCATTGGTATAGTACGTCCAGACAAGTTGACCTGTTTGGGTATCAAACGCCGTAACCGAATCCGTCAAGGAAGATGCCACCAACAGCTTGCCTTTGGCGACGACCGGCTCATATCCGGCATCGAACTGCAAGCGTTTATTTTGAAACGCAGGTGTCAATGGAAGAAGCTTCCTTGACCATGCAAGCCGCAAGTGATCAGGTAGCTCAGCCTGACTCACGCCCTTTCGCCCGGCGTCCTTTCGGTACATCGGCCAATCATCGATCACGTTCTGCTCGGCGGCAATCAGGTCTGTGCCTGCCTGAAGGAGCACCAGCAGAGCCGCTAGAATGATCAAAGGACAGGTACGGGCATGAGTCTGAAAGTGGAGCATCAACTATCCCACGGTAATGAGTACATGACTGAACCCCTAGAATGTAACGACCGCTGAGCCACTGGAGCACAAGGGCGGCAAAAAAGTCCCGATTCCGTTGCCAAACATCCCCATCGTGGACGGTATATTTGGGCACCCACACTCCCAGAGGAATGCCCCCAGCAAAACCAGCAACTTGTCTTGCCTTGCCTTGCACATTCGCAAAAATTAAACCATCACTCGAACCCTGAAACTCATGCGCCCGGAATGTGACTGCTTCCAGCCTTGACTGACTCTAGGAACCAAGTCACCTGAAGTGTTTGAAAACCAACGCATGAACGGTTTGACACAGCTAACGCTCCCTCTGCTCCGTTCACTCTCAAACAGAGCCCTGAACCGATCATTCGCGAAAAATGACATGTTGACCAGACGAATCATTCTTACCTTGGCGTTTCTATGCTTGCCTGCCGCATGCCAATCAACCTGCACTCAGGTTCTGGCAGATACTCCCCCTCAGGAAGTCAGAGGCAATCAGGACATCCTACGACTCATCGATCATAAGGACATCCTGTCCATCGGCATTCGCAATCCGGCAGAGGTGATTAAAAAGAGTCAGGAAATCCGTGATCGAGCGAACCTGAAAAACGCGTTGAACGTCGGTGATTTTGTAGACGCGATTTGCCAAATGGTGAAACTGGAGGGGTGCATTGACAGGGGCAGGCCCTTCATTGTCTGTCTTGGTACTCCCATCCTTATCGCCGGAAAAGTTCATTTTTCAGTCACCGACGTGAATAAACTCGCATCAAATCTGGAAGTGTCAGCTGAAAAACTTCGTACCGGTGAGGTTTACAAACTCCCCAAACCTGTCAGTGCGTTGCTGTTTCGATTTGCATTTGTCCAGCTGAGAGGTAAACAGCTTGCCATGAGCACATCCGAAGCGTTACTTGACACCCCAAAACCCGAAGACTCACTGTTAGAAAACCTATCCGCCAAAGACAAGGAAATACTGGCAAGCGACGACATGCTCATCGTCCTGGGCCAATCAGCTTTCGAAGGCAGTTTCCGTTCTTTTTTGAACTCCTCCATCAGTGCAATCCAAGACGATATCGTGTGTAAGTTCCTCGATGACCTCAAGTATGCCGCATGTGGCATTCGCCTTGATACCGGGATCGGCACAACAACGATTGCTGGTCTAAAAAGCCTTGATTCGAAAAACCTTCTGGGCGGATTCTTTGACAGCACACGTGATACAACGCTAGCCCGAATACCGAGTGGAAAGATCCTTGCCACTCATGCGTTACAAGCCGACAGTAAGACAACAGGCGGGCTATTGGGCTCAATTTTGTCCATCACTCGGGATGCGATTTCCACCCAGATCGCCCGAACCTCCATTCATTCAGACTCCTACCAACTTGACGGTCTACTTAGCGAAGCACTCGATCGTATCAAGGGTGGCCATCTCGTCCTTTACGAAAGCTCAAACCGCAAGCGTTACGGCGACTTCAATTTACTGGGCGTACTTACCACAGAAGACCCTGACGCCTTCCTGACAGACCTTACTGGACTTGCTCCGTTTGTTAACGCAGCATCCATGAGTGAAGCAGAAGCAGCGCTCGCATTTCCGCAATCGAAAATTGAGGGGCTCGTGGCTGAACTTGGCGAGTCTCATTACCAACGCCGTGAGCTCGCAAAATTCAAATTAAGGCTGCTCGGTGCTCGTGCTCGACCTGCTCTTGAGAAAGCAACCAAGACACGCGATCTCGAACTCCGCCTGGCAGCCAAAGAACTGCTGGAAACTTTCAACCTTGATGCTACAACCAGCCGTTCCGACCTGCTCAAAGGCAGTCTTTTCAAAAAACTAAAGCCATCTTTCACCTACGCACCTCAACAAGAAACATTGGGCATGTCTGATGTTGGCATCCTGACCATGAGGTTTCAAAGTGATGTGCAGCGGACCCGGAATAAGATGGAGGCATTATTCGGACCAGAATGGCAAACGGTAAGAATCGCCACCGTTGGCAATGAAGTTCTATTGTTGGTGGGCTCCGAAACCTCAATTCTGGAAAATGCAATTGTCAAACAGAAACTGCCGGAGACCGCACTCAACAGTCACAAAGCCTGCCAGACGTTTCGCGCGCGGGCCAATAGCGACACCATTTTCGAATTCCATGTGGCGATTTCCAGACTGGGATATCTGCTGGATCTCGGCATCAGTGAAGACAAATCGACAGTCGACAAAGAAGTTGACCGAGTCTCGTCGTTTGGGCTGACGATCGAAGATAAACGAGTTCGCGTTGATACCTACACTCCACCGCAGGATGTCAAAGTGCTCCTTGAGCTTGGCTTTCCACCGCTTCTTCGCTGAACCCACGTAACCCGGTGTGTAAAATCAGGCTGAGTCATGACTGGCGATTGCATGAAACAGGTCTCAGCACAACGAATCATGGAGTTTGGTACTCCAGACTGGCAATGATTTTTCGACCGTCCCTCATGCCCCACTTTCCCTTGATGGCGACCACCCGCCCCACATTGGCATCAAAGACCAGGCGGTGAACCACTCCAAACGAAACGCGGATTTCGAGTTTGGACTTGTCCGAGAGTTGCAGGTAGTAGGCATTGGTGTCGTTGATATCGTCACTGACAAGCAACAGTCCCTTGGCAAGAAAGTCGGTACCATCATCACTTGTCACACGCCATGAACCATCATCCTTGATTGCCATCGGATGTCCGGCTGGTTTGGAAATCCCATCGACCATGCCCGTGCTGTCACCTAAAACCGTCCGTTGGACTCCCATTAGATTCGCGAGCGTCAGCAACAGATTGGGAAAAGGTGTCGGCTCGGGATATCGCACGTGTCTTCCGGGACTGATCGCCCCACCACCTTTCCCTGCAAGCACAACAGGAATATCGGTCAGCGTATGGTAATCGCCATGTTTGATTCCTGACATGTACATCACGATGGAATTATCAAGCACGTTCCCCTCGCCTTCGCGAAAGCCCTTGAGTTTTTCCAGCAGGTACGCAAACTGAGTTGTATGCCAGTGATTGACTTGATTGAAGCCAGGCAGAATACCTCGATTGCGCACATAATGGGACATGTAGTGCATTTCTTCGTTGAGCCCTAGAAATCCATAAGTGCAACGACTGTTGGTATTGGCCATCATCATGGTTGCGACGCGAGTTGTATCCGTCCAGAAACTGAGCGCAATCAAGTCCAACATCGCCTTGATTTTCCCACTCAAATCGGCATCGATGGAAAAGTCATCGAGTGCGGCAAGTTTCTTTTCCCTGACCGGATTGGCAACATTCCTGAAAGACTGCAGTTGCTGCTCAACATCGCGGATGGACTGAAAATATTGCTCCAGCACAGCCAAGTCTGAACGGCTTGCTCTTCGACGGACATCACCCGAACTTTCTTTGACCGTATCAAGCACGCTCTTTGTTTGCTGGCGATAACTGCTGTTATTCATTCCGCGAAACAGCTTATCAAACACAAGCCCCGGATCACGATCTGGCGGCAGGGGATTGCCTTTCTGATCATGGGAAAGGTAATTGATCCAAGGGTGCTGCTTCCACAGCGAATCCGCCGTCAACTGCAACGATTTGACAGGTGTCTGTTTGCCAATTTTCTCTGCGACGATCTGATCAATACTGCTGTAGCTTTTCTTGCTCTTGTCCGGCAGTGCCCCGGTCATGCTGAGCGACGGGGCGACCAAGTGGCCACCATTGTTTTTTCCGAACAGGTGATCAAGGTTCCTCAGCACGAGCAAATCGTCTTTGACGCTGGCGAGCGGTTGCAACAGGCTCGACAGCTCAAATTCTGTTTCCGTCCCACCCGCAATGTCCCAGGCGTGCGGAAAGACACCGCAGCCTTTGTAGAGCACACACAAACGCTTGACCTTGGAGTCCGTTTTGGCTCTAGCCGATGCCGTTGCAATGGCAGGTGACATGATCTCCAACAATGGCAGACCAATCGCAGCCGTTCCCATCCCCCTGAGCAAATGGCGTCGTGAAATCAGATACGCTTGATTTGTCATGATCCTTCGTCCTGCCGGCAATTGAACTGTGGTGAATCAATGATCGCCCGAATCACCGAATTGGAACGGTAACCGTGTTTTACCACATGCTCGAAGATGGCGTCTTCGGTGACCCGGTCATAGGGGCGAAGCGCGCGTCCAAAAGCATACGCCATCATCCGACGAATGAAATTCCGCACGACCAAATCACGGTAATCCGTCATCAATAGTTGCTTCAGTTCCCTGGGCGACGTGAATCTTTTTCCACTCGGCAAGGTCCCTTCACTGGACACCAATGTTTTGTCGCGATAGACAGTACGCCACCTTCCGCTTGAATCGAAATTCTCAAGCCCAAAGCCGATTGGATCAATATCCTTGTGGCACACCCGGCAACCTGGCATGGCTGTGTGTGCTTGGATAATTTCCAGCTTGCCTGGATTTTCTGCAGGCAGATCCCGGATCGCATTCTCAATGGGTGGTACGTTTTCCGGAGCCTCCAAGGGTTGCCCCAGCATACGGTCGAGTATCCACACCCCACGTCGCACAGGACTTGTGCGTTGTGGTGCCGAGGTCAGGCTCATCACACCAGCAGAAGTAATGATTCCACCGTATCGATCGCCCTGGACACCACGCAAAGCAGGTGGATCATAAATCCTTTCAATGCCTCGCCTTGCGTTACCTTTCAGCGCACGATCCTGAAGTACATTTGCATGTAACGGCTCGATTGCCGGCGAAGGGGCAACCTGATCTTTACCATACAGACTCAGCGTATAGTTGCTGATGTACATCCAATCTGAGTCAATGAGTTCCAGCAAACTGCGGTCAGACTTGAACAACTCATCAAAAAAATACAGCAGTTCATCGTACTGGGCCCGGACAGTAGTCGGCACGCCGCGGCCTCCCGAATCTTTCTCGCTCAGCAAGCCGTCGAAACCGATCCATTGAGCGGCGAAGGACTCCGACAAAGACAGTCGCCGCGGAGCACTCATCAGGCGACTGACCTGCGCATCAAGATTGTTCGCTTCACGAAGTTTCCCCGCAGCCGCCGCTTTCAAAAGTTTGTCATCTGGCGTCGATCCTGTCAAAAAATACGACAAGCGAGTTGCAAACTCAAAGTTGGACGTGAGATAAGGTGCCGTTTCATTCTTGACCGTTTCCAATCGGTAGTGGAATTCGGGCAGCAGCAAAATGGTACGCAGCATGCTTTTGAACGCAACAAGTGGTGTTTTCTCTTCCACTGCTTTTTCGTAACAGGCAATTGCTTGCTCCAAATGATGCGACGTTGCCTGCCCCCGCAGCGCGCGATTGAGAAACTGCTTTGCGATTTGCCGAAGTTGGTCCTGCGACAATGATTTCGGCAAATCGCTTCCGCCGGTAATCATTTCCATTGATTCCGGATTGCCTGCCATTTTCAACAAGGCGAAGTCAATGCACTTCATGTATCCGAGCAAAGGCACTGGCTGGGAAGCCATCGCATCGACATCGTTTACAAATCCACTTTCCCCAGGAACCTCGGTTGGCAACACTCGATCAACGAGCCCCTTTTCAACATGCACACTTTGCAAATGGTTGTAACCATTTCGCATCTTGATCCCTAGCAAGTCCTCCAGTGAAGCGATGAATTCCTCATGGGTGAGCCGACGCAATCTGGTTGAACCAATGTGAGGCACGCCACCTCGCAACACCAGACGCTGATGAAACCATTTGTCAAATGCAACCAACTCGTCGGCTGAGAGTGTATCCTGATCGGTGGGTGGCATCCTGCGCTGCGTGACCACTTTCTCCACACGCACCCACACGTCAAGCAAACCAGGTGGAATTGTTTGATCTCGGGAAACATCTCGCATGGAAGCAAGCACCGCTGCCAAATCCAGTGATGCTTCTGCTGCCTCACCCTGATGGCAGTCCAAACAGTGCTCCGACACCAGTTCACGTACAGCAAAATCAATTTCGCGACCATCTTCCGCACGCACAACCTGACTGATCAGCGCACTGCAGATCAAACCTGCGACTGCGGCACAGCCACGTCTTTTCGTTATCTGCAGCAGTACCTTTTGGAACACGTTACCAACCTTTCAGCGCCACACACGACAGAGAACCAGCACCGAGGGTCGCGCTGGGCAATACCGGGATTTCCACGTTGCATTCGCCCTGCCCCCGCCACACAACCGAATACCCAACTTGCATCTTCAAGCCGGACCACCGTCTAGTTCTTCGCGACGGAACAACCCGCTCGGTGGGCAGTCTAACGACGAACAGGATGCCCCTGTGAAGATCATTGTAGTGGATTGCTCTTCACCATCTCAGCACAAAGTCGGACACAATATCCTTGATTCAAAAGGTGTGACTCAACCATGCTTGCATGACCAACAGCGAATCGGTTCCTACACAGGCTCAGGGCCGCCAGCACACGCATTGGCACCATGCTTTCATGCAGCAGAGATTAGAGATCCACCGCTTTTCGAGATATCTCGGGCGAGCATGCGCTTTTCGAGATATCTCGGGCGAGCATGCGCTTTTCGAGATATCTCGGGCGAGCATGCGCTTTTCGCGATCCCTCGGGCGAGCATGGACCACCATCGTCCGTGAAAGAAGATGAGTTTCCAGCCGCTACTCAGGTCGATACTTGAGTGGAAGTCCTTGGAATGGGACGCCCAAAGTGGAAGCCTTGAGCGAGTTCGAATCCGATTTCAAGACATGTGGCGGCCTCAGCCTCAGATTCAATTCCCTCGGCAAGCGGTGAGATACCGAAGTCACGCACCATGGCAACCAGTGTTTGCACCATCGTGAGATGGTTTTCCGAACTTTGGTCAATGTCTCTGACCAATGAGATATCGAATTTGAGAATATCAGGCGGAACTTCAATCAGGTCAAGAATTCGAGCCTGCCCTGCACCAAAGTCATCGTAGGCGAGCGAAATTTGCAAATCACTCAAGCGGGCTCGAAGCACAGCCATGGCGGCAAGGTCGGTAACAGCGGCCTCATGAATTTCAAGCATCATCGCCTGATCTGGATTTGTATCCCGTAAGACTTTCAACGAATTCAGCAGTTCTTCCTCCTTGAGTTCTGAAGGGTGTGTATTGAGAAACAGAATCTGATTTTCCGGCATGTCTTCTGCATGCAGCAAGCCAGCGGTACGACAAGCCGTACTCAAGGCATCCGACAGCCCTAACTTCTCGGCAAGCGTAAACATCTGCTTGGGTGTGGAGAGTTCTGGATTGTCGCTTCGAGCAAGGACTTCATGGCCAATGACGCCAGCATCAGCAAGTTTGACGACAGGTTGATAATGTGGAATCAATCCCGTTCCATTGATCAAATCCTCAAGTGCGATGAGCTGAGACGGCAGGAAGTTGAAATCTTTGGTTTCCAGTATCTGAGTGGCGTTTCCACTCCGCGTAAGAACACGAAATTCCGAGGCCCCAAGCTGAACGATATCGCCAACCTGCAACACCAATTCGCCGCAGATTCGCTCTCCATTTACAAATGTGCCGTTGGTGCTATCGAGATCTCGCAGGATCAAGTCGCCATTTGCCTGAGTGAGGAACTCCGCGTGGTTTCCTGAGACAGTTGCCCACATCAACTGCAGATCACACCCAAAACGCCTGCCAACTCTGAATCCGGATCGGTTGAGTTGGACTTCCTGAAAGTTCTGACCATCCGCGATGGCCCCGTACAAGTACCACTCCCTCTTTTCCAGGGAAGTGTTATTTGAAATGCTGGGTTCTGGGTTTGGTGACATACGACAGCATGGCGAACGTGAAACCGATCACCAAGGAACTCGGGTAGTGAGAAACCAACGAGGCCTACACATTCGACTTTTCGCATGCAGTTTGCCTCAAAAAAACATATGACTCTCTGGAACACGAGGCCTGCAGAATCGATGCCCGCTCGAGAAATTGCCCCCCGTTACTCAAGCTGGAGGCAATATAAAAGTCAGCACGGTCATCAGCGATACAACCCGCATCACCGCCCCAACCTGAAATACCTGATCCCAACACATTCATGATATTTTCATACCTGTGATTTACGGTCTCGCGCAAACTCGCTCCGCCAGCAAGAAACGAATCGCACCCCGGTATCGACATTGCGACGCCAAACTGATTGTCTTCCTTGCTGACCCCGCTCTCAAAAGACACCACCACATGCTGCATCACCGCAAATCAGTAGCATCACACTCCCGGAAACAGCCCGCACAACAGTTGCGTTCATCGCGAAACTCATTTCGATGAGTGGAATAGGCAACCGACACAAAATGGTCGATGCCAACTGATGATCCGTCATCTCAAATCATTGGGGATTCATTGTGTGTCATTACATCTCAAAATTCACATGTATGTTGCTTACTGCTCTCGCTCTGATTGTTTGTGGATCGTCCCAGGTTCATGCGCAGGGCACTTATGAAGTAACTACGGGATTCTGGATACCGATGTTACCCTCCTATGAACTGGGCAATCAATTTGAGCAACCTTTGGATCAACGGTTGAGCGACCCAGTCGCTTTGGGTGGCCAAATCGGATTCCAAGGTTTGTATCATTTCCAGCCCACACGTACGATGCTCGAATTCGACCTGAATTTCGCGTATGCCGATGGAGTAACGTCAGACTCCGTTTCCCAGCTGACTTCGACAGAATCTGTCGACGGAGACATTTTTCACCATAGTCAGTACATTGGGCTTCGCGATCGCTTTGATCTGAGGGAATGGAGAATTGGAATCCTCGATATCGGATGCGGTTTCAGCCACTTGCGTTATGACCAGAATTTGACGACCCGGACCGACCCGATCGGCTTGATGATCGAAGAGTCGATCGACAACGACTACGTGGGTGGCGAGATTCGCTCTTCGATCACACGCATGATCCACCATCGTGCCGTGACAATTGACTTCAACATCGGGATCTTCGATCTCGACGCTCGCACAAGATCGTCGCTCGCTCAAAATTCTGATCCCGGAACAGTAGTCACACCTGTGGGCAGTGCCTCTCCAAGTCTCGACAGTACAGCCGTCACCATGGACCTTGGAATACGCTGGCAGACATCGATTTGTGGACTCACCGCAAGCCCGGGAATCAGTTTCAAATACCTGTCTGACATGGCAACCATCAGACATCCAGAAATACTCAGTTTCATCAATTATGATGGCGTGGGCGTCCGCAGCGAAGAAGCTTACTTCCTGTCGTTGAATCTGGAGATTCTGCTCTAGAGTCAGGCCCGCACCCTCTCTTGGCAGGCACTCCGCTGACCTACAGGATGAAGTTGCTGTCAGCTTTCCACGTTGGTGCATCAAGCAACCACTTGCGTTTGACCGCATTGAACGCTGCAAACTCAACTGGATGAATCCGCAGTCAGCAGGAGTTCACGGCAACTTGATTTGGAGTATTCCCGGCAATTTCAATCCTTTGATTATGATGCCACTGCAGTAACCAAACCAGTTGCTTTTGAGTACAATGAAACAGTAGCGGAACGCCCCTGTACTACTGCCAAGACTTTACCGACACGGCAGTGCGAAGAGCATTCCCAAGCCGCCAAGTCTCAAAACCCCGGCCACGACGAAGACACGTTCATTTGTTTCTTCAATCCGCGCCGATTTTGGCTATCAAATTTTCCGCGATGCGAACCCGAGTTGCTAAATCAGATGTTCAGGCTCTGTCCCTGCAAATCAATTGAAATGCATCGATTTCTGATTCACGTTCACAGCTTGACTGTTCTCGTGATTCTGCTGCTTTGGCTCGTGGCAACCCAGGCGGCAGCCCAGACAAGGGTCACACAAAATATCAAGGGTGACTCATTAGCACGCTCTTTTTTCACCCAACACTGCAGCAAATGCCATGATGAATCCACTCGCAAAGGTGACGTCCTACTGACGGAGATCGGTGCATCCGAGTTGCCAACAGGATTTGCCTTGGCACAGGAAACGGCGGAACTTTATGAGCAGATCCTATCGGTACTTGAGAGCGGCGAAATGCCCCCCGAGGACCAACCAGATCCCGACGAAGAATCGATCACCCACGTTCGCAATTGGCTTGAATCCAGATTACAGGCATCGGTTGATCAGGAATCCGAAAAGATTTCAATGCCCACCACACGTCGACTCACAAATTTTGAGTACCAGAATACGATCCGTGATCTCTTGGGTTTCCAATTGAATCTGATTGATGACCTGCCCAAGGATCCTGTCACTGCCTATCGATTCAACAACACCAGCGAAATGATGCGTTTGGGTCCTGAGCAGATCGCCCGCTACCTCACAACGGGCCGCCGTGCCATGGAAGCCGCGATCGTCGATCCGGAATTACCCGAAAAGCACAACTGGAAAGCGGAATGGAAACCCCATGGTCTGGACCGAGGCTTAGGTGGAGATGAGCTTGGGGTGTGGGGCAATCGCCGCAACACACCTTCCACAGGAATGGGTGTTCGTAGCATTCCAAACAACGGTGAATACCGCATACGCATGCAGGCATCTGCCATTTTGCCGCCGGGCATCAAAGAATTGCCACTTCGGCTGGTGATGGGATTCACGCTGAATGTGAACAGTGCGACACAGCAGATGGAACCCGTAGGCACGGTTCGACTTCGCAACACACCTGACAACCCACAGGTTTTTGAGTTTCGAGGTCGGATTGAGAATCATCCTGTGCAGTTGGGCAAAATTCGAAATGGGGTACGCCAACCTGACACCATGGTGATCACTCCACAGAATCTCTACAACGACGGCACGCTCAATGATGGCAACCGGAATGTCGCCATGCCTCGAGCCGTCATCAACTGGATTGATTTCGAGGCGCCGATCACGGACGTTTGGCCTCCAGTTCATCACCAACGGATCCTGTTTGAATCACCACTGCAAGAACAGGATCCACCGGCTTATATCCACAGCGTTCTAAAACGTTTCCTGTCGCGAGCTTATCGACGGCCGCCAACGGACGACGAAGTTGATTCTTTTGTGCGAATTTACAATCGGTTGCTTCCTGACCTTGAAAATCAGGAGGCAGCTATCCGCGAGACCTTGGCGATGGTGCTCATTTCGCCTCAGTTCCTCTACCACAGCACTGGTGCTGGCGACGGTAAATGGCGTACGTACGAATTTGCCAGCAGGCTCTCCTATTTCCTGTGGGGCAGCATGCCGGATGATGAGTTGATGGAACTGGCAGCCAATGGCAAATTGCATGAGAACGAGATTGTCGCCCAACAGGTTTCGCGGATGTTATCCGATCCAAGAGCTGGCAACTTTGTTGAAAACTTCACGATGCAGTGGCTTAGCCTGGCAAAGCTGAAGACGGTTCCAATCAACCGCTCTTTATTTCCACGTTTTCTGTACTACGTTTCTGCAGGCGAGCGGGCCGGCACCGAGGTTCCCTACCGTCCGACCATCCGCGACCACATGCAACAGGAAACGATCGGTTTTGTTCAACACCTGATTCAACAGAATCATTCGGTAACCAATCTGGTTGATTCCGACTTTGCCTTTCTGAACCAGCCACTGGCAGCCCACTATGGCATCGAAGGCGTACAGGGCGACCAGTTTCAGATCGTCCCCGTACAAGCTGACCAGCAACTGGGTGGTCTCCTCACGCACGGATCAATCCTGCTTGCCAATGGCACAGGCTCCGCGCCGCACCCCGTCTATCGTGCGGTGTGGCTGCGGGAAGCGATTCTAGGTGATGAAGTGCCTGCACCCCCAGCGGATGTCCCGGCGCTTTCCGAATCGGTAGGTGAATCAAGTGAAAATGCTCCCGGGATAAAAGGACTGCTGGAAGAACATCGGCAAAAAGAAAGCTGCAAAGACTGCCATGCTCGGCTTGACCCATGGGGCATTCCCTTTGAACGTTACAACGCAACGGGTCGGTACCAGCCCAATGTTCCCAAGGCGGGAGTCAGGGTAAGTGGCTTTCGAAAACAAACCCACAGTGACATGGTGGGGTATCGTGCCTACCTTGATTCGATCAACACGGAATCAGTGGACGCCTCAGCAAAGTTGCCAAATGGAGAAACCGTTCACAACTTAAGCGATCTGAAAGTCCATTTGCTGAAAAAACGCAAGCTCGATATTGCTGAAAATATTTTGCGACGTCTCATGGGCTATGCCTTGGGACGTGAACTTGACTGGAGAGACCGTTTCGAGGTGAAACGTCTGATGGAGAAGTCACAGCAGTTTGAATTTCGTTTACGGGACATGATCATCCTGATCTGCCAGAGCCCCACCTTGCAACAAAACAACTGACATTGGAAAGCACTCCCCGATCGTAATCGACGTCTGGGAATGTCAATACTGTCCCACACAGGTAATCAACATGAGCAGAAAATCGTGGCACCTGAACCGGCGTCAACTCATCAAAGGAGGTGGCGCTGCGATGGCCCTGCCGCTTCTTGACGGAATGAATGGGGGTTCACCAACAAGCTGGGCACAGAGCCCCTCCGAGGACGAACTGCCCAAACGCATGCTAGTGAGCTATTTTGCTTATGGAGCTTACATGCCCCACGGTTCCACTGGAATTCCTTCGACTTCCAAGCCACACCACGATTGGAGTTGGTGGCCTTGCAATACTCCCGGCCCCCTGACCTTCAACAAGTCCTCGGCACCATTTGAGCCCCTCAAAAACCAGATCTCTTACCTCCGCGGCCTGGATCACAAAGGTGGTTGGTCAATGGGTGGGCACAGTTCGGGTGACGTATTCGGGACTGGCGCCGACATGACTGAGTTGGAAAAAACCAACAACATCTCGATCGACCAGATGGCAGCCAACACCCATGGTCAACGGACACGTTATGCATCACTGGTGCTTGGCACCGAAGGTGGAACGGGCAGTTATGGATCGAGCAAAACGTTATCACATCGAGGGCCAGGGCGTCCCATTCCCTCGATGCACAAACCGCAGGAAATTTTCAATGGAATGTTCACGCCTTACGCGGGTAAAGGTATCGAGCAGGTGCGTTCCGGTTTGAAACGGGAAGCAAGCATCCTCGACCTCATGATGGAGCACAGCCAAAGTTTCAGTCACCAACTTGGAAGAAAAGATCAACGTAAAGTCGATGAATACCTGGAATCAATTCGAGCGTTGGAAAAACGCGTTGAAAGAACCAGTCAGTGGACCCACCAACCACTCCCGAAAGTCGACACCAAGGGTCTGAATCTCGAGGTTTCCCACAAAGATCCGAAGGAATATATACGATGCATGTACGATTTGGTGTACCTCGCGTTTCAAACCGATTCGACACGTTTCGCAACATTAATGCTGGAAAGCGAACAGTCCTCGGATAGCGAACTGTGGAACTACGCCACCTATACGCTGGGGTACAAAGGAGCGACTCACGACATCGCCCACAAGCGGCCCGAGGACTATTCCGGTCAGTGGGACCGCTGGAGAGCCGAGCAACATGCCTACTTTCTGAATCGGTTACGCGAAACTCCAGAAGGCAATGGCAACATGCTCGATCGGACGATCGTGCTGTGGGGTTCAGCTCATCCGCACGCCTCACATAGCACGAGGAATTACCCGATCCACATTGCTGGTGGAAACCATCTTGGTTTGCGGCATGGCAATCTGCATGCGTTTGAAGGTGAACGCAAGGTTCCCCTGTCAAATCTTTTCGTAAGCATGCTGAATGCTGTGGACGTTCCGGTCGAAAAGTTTGCCGACAGCACTGGCCCCATGACGGAAATCCTTGGCTGAACCGCATGAACATTCTGATCCACCTTTCGCTGGGCTTGTTGCTTTCAATCGCGATCCAACATGCTGTTCATGCAACTGAGCCAACGGCTGCAATCCCAAGAGTCCTGGTATTGGGTGACAGCATTTACTCACAGCCGGCAAGCAATGCAGCCGCCATCCTGAAAGGGCGTGCTGTCGTAAAATTTTCCACGCTGCAACCCGGCGAAGTGCGGAACACGCAAAATGCACTCATTCGCATGGATGAATTGCTTGGCGAAGAGCACTGGGACCTGATCCATTTCAATTTCGGGCTCGGAGATCTTGTTTACCGGGCTCCTGGCATGAATACCTTTCGCGTTCTTCCACAGCAGGCAGGCGGCGTCAGGACGACCGATCCTGTCAGCTACGAAGACAATTTGCGAACTCTCGCAACACGCCTCAAAGCAACTGGTGCCAAACTCATCTGGGCCAGCACGACGCCCATTCGACATTCGTCAACCGGCGTTTTTGAGATGGGATCAGAGATCGAATACAACGCGATCGCTGCGAAGGTCATGACTCAACAAGGCGTTCCCATCAACGACATGTACAACCATGTTTTGGGTCTCATCGACATGGACAAGCCGGCGGGACATGGTGCGGACCCGTTTTACTTTGACCGCAAACCTCTCTATCCACCCATCGTTCTTAACATCCTGCGACAACTGGATCTGATCCGCCCGGTGAAAGGTCCCGTCAAAGTTTTTGTGATGTTGGGTGGCTGGTCGCACATTGGTGGCGGCATTGTCGTGGACCCGGTCAAACCTCGACCGAACCAAAATCGCGGCACCCTGGACCACCTGGTCCTGGATCACGAGACAGCATCGTCCTACCAACACTTGATCGACAAGGAAGGCCACTGGAAAACCCGGTCTGACGTGTGGATTCATTTCGATCGCCGAGGCCCAAAGTCGGGAGCCTTGGGAATAGGCTATGGCGGTGACCGCAAACGCTGCATCGGTTCCGAACTTGGGTTTGGCATGGTCCTTGGGGACCAATTGGAACAACAAGTCTGCATCATTAAAACAGCACTCGGAACGCCATCGCTGAACTCTGACTTGGCCTCACCATCAATGACAAAAAGCGGAAATCAGGCTGGTGCTGCTTACCTCAAACTGACCCAACAGATTCAAGATTCGCTTAGCAGCCTCAGTGATAAATTCCCTGACTACACGGACGCAGCAGGATACGAAATTGCTGGCGTGGTGTTGAATGTGGGAGAGCAAGACAGCGACCCGCTTCTTTACGGTGAACACCTGAAGACCCTCATCGCGGACCTGCGGTCAGAACTGAAAATCGAAAAATTGCCTGTGATCATTGTTGGGACGGGCAGAGGCGGATACGACGAGACCGAATTTTCCGAAATCATCCAGATTCAACAGAGCATTGCAGCATCCCCTCAATATCAAGGCACCGTAGCCTATGTAGAAACTCGTGACTTCTGGCCAGAAAAAGATGCTCGCGATGCTTTCCGATATCCATCCCATGAACGTTGGTTCGACAACGCAGAGAGCTTTTACCTGATGGGCGACGCAATCGGCAAACAGATGCTGAAACTTCTGCAATGAAAAACGGCCGACAAACCCGCAAGAAATCCAGAGCCACCGGCACGCAAACCTGACACATGACACAAGATCAAATCCGCTATTTTGTGGTTGACGCATTCACCGACCGTCCCTTTAGTGGAAACCCGGCGGCGGTTGTCCGCCTGCCTGCATGGCCGGATGACGCATGGCTTCAGAACGTAGCCATGGAAATGAACCTGTCCGAAACCGCATTTCTGGTCCCCAATGACCACGGGTTCGACCTTCGCTGGTTTACACCCACGGTGGAAGTCGATTTGTGCGGGCATGCGACACTCGCATCAGCGTTTACCATTTTTCACACAGGTCAGCACGAAGACAATACAGACTTGAAGTTCTCGACTCGCAGTGGCACTCTGCTGGCGACCTGCCACGACAACAGAATCCAACTGGACTTTCCTCTCAAACCACAACTGCCAACAGATACACCTGCCCATCTACTGGAAGGTCTATCCGTTGTCCCAAAATATATTGGCAAGGGCGAATATGATTATGTGGTCGAATTAGAAACAGAAGACGAACTCAGATCGCTGGCTCCAGACTTCACGCAACTTGCCCAGATCGATTGCCGGGGAATCATTGTCACAAGCAAGTCAAAGGCGGCTGAATTTGACTTTGTTTCACGTTTCTTTGGACCTGCAGTAGGAGTCGATGAAGATCCAGTCACTGGCTCGGCTCACTGCTGCCTGGCCCATTACTGGCAGCAGCGTACTGGACGGGATCAGTTCACCGCGTTTCAGGCATCAAAACGCGGTGGCACTGTTCACATTCAAATTCAACAGGATCGCGTTTTGCTGTCCGGCAATGCGGTCATTGTCGCTCAAGGCGACCTGTTGGCTATCTGAAACACGGCACTGCGACTTTCAGTCCGTCTGATCTCCAAGTCATGCAACAGACTTCCCTGGAGCATGTCTCGCAAATGCAGTTGCCTCTACCGCCTTCTCGTGGTGGTTGCGTTGCAACCTGATCCCGATTGTGAGGAGATATTTCTGTCTCCAGAGCAATATCCGACACAGTCCTTGGTGGTTCCTGCAAATCGCAAGCATTAGACTGTCGTGTTCAACAGGGCTGAAAACATGGCTCGATTCAGCCTTCCTGTGATACGCGTTCAACTGACGCATAACAATGCTATCGGTTCGCATTAGCTTTCCATTCCGTTCCGCAAGTCCCCAGAACACCCATGCAATACCCAATCGAACTGAATTTCAAACTATTGACATTTGGGCAACGGATCGTTGCAACGGACGCCAATGGCAACGTAATCATGTTCATCAAACAGAAGATGCTGAAACTGAAAGAACAGGTCGAAGTTTATAGCGGACCTGACCAGACACAATTGATGTTCACGATGAAAGCGGATCGAGTGCTCGACTTTTCCGCCAATTACCACTTTGCTGACGCCGAAGGCAATGACTGGGGAGCGGTACGGCGGAAAGGAATGCGGTCGTTCTGGTCGGCACACTATGAAGTCATGCAGGACGGCGAAGTCGACATGACCATGTCCGAAGAAAACGCGTTCAAGAAGGTACTGGAATCATTACTTGGACAAATTCCTTTGGTGGGCATTCTGGCAATCTACCTGATCAACCCGACCTATTTGATTTCACGGCCAGACGGCACTCCCCTGCTGCGTCTTACGAAAAAGCCCGCATTTTTCGAGGGCAAATTTGTCCTCGAAAAATTGAGCGATATACCAGAAGACGATGAACTCAGATCCCTGCTGGCCATTTTGATGGCTGCACTTCTCGAAAGAAAACGCGGCTGATCCAGACAAACAACTTGAAAATCTGCATGCTGCTGCGATGCGAGCACCATCGACTCCCACACGGTCTGTCAAAAAAGTGTGAAGGGCGATCGACTGAGCTCAGATCGCAAAGGAATCGGGTTGACGATCAGCAATGGCCCGGTTGACCCAAGTGTTCCTCCCAAAAGCCCAACATTCATTCAAAATCTGGCCCTACAGTCAATTCACGCCGGGCAGCACCTCATCACTTATCAACGCCGAGCTGCCTGGCGGTACAAACATCTGTGGCAAGACTGACATTTCAGCCAGGCAAACGCGCTGCGGTATCAGCCCAACTTTCAAACCGCGGTAAAAATCATCGCTGCTGATGATGTCCTCAATGGGAGCGGCGATTGCCAAACCTTTGTGGGCAACTCACAAGTCCCGCAAATCCTTCCAAATGCCTCTGTGGACCAGCAATTCTGGAGCAAAATATTGCTCCATACCCCCGTCATTATTTCGCGCGCAGGGGTAGCCGATTTCGAATTGGGTCAACCTGAGCCCAACCGTGCTAGTTGCCTCCGTGAAATCAGGTCGGTCCGTTACCAATGGCTCTGCGTAATTGAGATGCGATTCACAAGCACTATTTCCGCGGCACCCAAACCGGAAGGCTTCTTCGGATTATTGCCCGCAAGATTCACCATCACAACCTGAATAGTCGCAACCCATCACAACCTGAATAGTCGCAAACCATCACAACCTGAATAGTCGCAAACCATCACAACCTGAATAGTCGCAAACCAGCGCACCGCAATTGCCTATCTCAGCGAAAGAAGCAGAATGCCGACAATCCTGAAAGAGGGAAAGGGATCGAGAGCAACACTGCTGAAACGTAGACACGTGACATTTGGATTCTTGCAGCAGACGAGCGTGTTGATGTGTTGAAGGGACTTGCCATTGACGCATACCGACAGCCAACCAACAGCATCACAGAAGTTGTTATCTGGCAGCGATAATCGCAACCGAGGTCGCCCCCCGCCCGAACCCGTTTTCAACGGCTTACCGCTGCCTTGCAAGTGTCACCGCCTTGCCTGCCGATATCGCTTGTGCAGCACCAAACATGCCTAAACGGCCGCAGAAACCGTCACGAGCATAAAAAACGTCTTTTGTCCTAAGAAAATTCAACCATCTGCGTTGTCATGCTGAGATCGGGAAACATCGTGCTTCTGCGACGGAGACAGGTCGCAAAAGACGACAGAATCTCAGCGTGGGAACGGCAGTGACTGTCGTTACTGAGTTTCCATTTCGCAGTCCGCCAAATCAACCTAACCAACTCTTGACCACAAGGGAAACGAAACCATGTGTTGCTTTTCACAACCAGTGCGATCGGTTTCACGTACGCGTATTTTCGGACGTCTTACGGGACAAAAGTCACAGTATCTGGCGTACCAGATGAAGTACAAGAGCGATCACACCACCGCAATGATCCTGCCGATTCCTGTGCGTCAACACGCCAGAAAACGAGCCATCCGATTCATTGACCTGTCAGGCTATCCAGACTTTTTCAAGGACGTCGAAAAAGGATTCCCGCGAACACAAATGATGACGGAATCGAGAGCCACGGAAAGCGTTCCGAAAAGACGAGTCCTGAAAGTGCACAAAGTGGGTGGATTCGAAGCATCCTTTGTTCCCGCGACAAAACACTTTGCACAATTAGATCCACGCTTTTCGATTCCAGAAAACATCTGGGAAAAAATCCCGGCCTACTCTGATTTTGGTTTTGTCGTTTTTCAACTAAAAGAACTTGCCGGAGAACCTCATCCCATGGCATTCGAATTTAACACTCGAATGACAGATGCAACCTTTCTGCCAACCATACACATTCACGATGGTGAGGTTCACGGACGCGAAAATTTTGATCACGACTTGTATGTTCAAAATCGCGAGTTGGACTTGGCTGCCGGGGACTACCAGGGCCACAAACTGTGGGACTTACAGGCGGGTTGGGGGCGGTCGCCTTCACAGGCCAGCAAGTTCATTGATCTGAAACGAGCCAAGAAAATTGTTGCAGGTGAACTAAAAGTTCACCGCAAGTTCATGAAAGGAACTTTTGCAAACGAGGACCAAATTGTGTCACGCCAAAATCTGGGAAGGGACTCGCTGGGATCAATCGGTCCCCTTGTAGTACCAACCTCAATAGCTCTCAGTAGTGTGGGACTGGGCAGTGCATGGTTCCTGAAACGACGGGAAAAAGTGATGGCCGTCAATGCATCTCGGGAGTAGCAGTGCTCTGGCACACCCTGATTTCAGAAACCCTGATTTCAGAAACCCTGATTTCAGAAACCCTGTAGGACAACAACCCACTCTGGAATGGTACAGGCAGGGGGATGAGCAGCGTCATGGGCGACCCCAGAGTTGCCAGACACATCGCTCCAGCACCCATTGCTCTGATCGACTCCCAACGCCGGGTCTCCGCCCCCACGGTGGGGCACGCCGCATATGAGTGGGCTCCATGCCGCTGAGGACATGGTATTTCTGCTTGGAAATCAGGTTACTGCCGGTTTCAACCTGGGAAACGTTCTAGATTCCTTGAAACCAAACCTGCCCCCGGGTGTATACTGCAAGCGAATTGTTTCGGAGAGTCGGGGTCCGATCCTCGAGCCTCACGGAATCTTGTCTTCAACGAACAGACAGCTCAATTCCTTGTTGCTTCTTCCTCGCGAAGACGGCGACGTTCCCAGTTGCCCGACGTTCTGGCGAAGTCGAACGGGTAAATGCTGGGATCAGGAGAGCTGGTAATACCCTCCGATTTGCTGCCATGACTGCCCGCAAACGTGATGCAAACAAGTACCTTCACCCAACTCGTGGTAAAGGTACGCATCAGCGACGGCGTCGGTCCAGAAAAAGAGATCAACGACCACCATGCAGCTTCGAGTGTTTGGAGCGTCGATTCCTGCTGGCAGGTGATGCTGCTCCGACGATCGACCCCATTGCCGACCTGTTCGTCCCGGAAGATGCCAGCAGACAGATCATCTCATTGAGTGGCATCAGTGCCGGTGCAGGTCAACCGGAGTCGCTTCGGATCAGCGCATTGAGTCAAAATGGAGTTCTGGTAAACGATCCTGACGTGATCTACCAATCGGGTCAGACAACTGGCGTGATCGAATTGCAACCCAATCCGGATGAGCACGGAACGGCAACCATTGTGGTCACGGTCCAAGACGCGGGGCCCGACAATGATGATGCGACAGATTCAGATAATGGCGTAACCACCTTGACGTTCACTGTGGACGTTTCAAGCATCAATGATGAACCGACCTTAACACAACCTGCGGCATTTGCGTTTGCAATGAATGCGCAGGCACCGTTGGTGACATCCAGCCCCAGCTTGGCAGGACGGGAGTATGGTGATCTGCATCCGGGGTCTGTCTTTACCTCGTCGATGGATCTGACATCAGACGGCACAGGCATGATCGTGGGTGCTTCAGGTGGCACCGATTCCGAAGCTGGCTATGTCGAGGTCTATCAGCGTGCAAATGAATTGTCACCCTGGACTCAGATGGGACAACAGCTGATTGGTGATACAGACACTTCACTCGGCCGCGCAGTCAGCCTGAATGACAGTAGCACACGAATAGCCATCAGTACTGGCAGGGCAGTCTCCGTCATGCAGTTTGATTCCGAACAGACCGTATGGATTCCGCTAGGAAATCCCATTCTGCAGTCTGGAATCATCTCAAGTCTGGACCTCAACTCGAGTGGAGACCTACTTGCAATTGCGACCGCAGACAGCGATGGCATCCCGAATGCTCAACTGCACCGTTTTGACGGCACAAATTGGATTGTGGAACAGGAGGCCCTGACAATGGGTCAGGACGTTCGTGAAGATGTCGAGAATCAGGTTGCCCAAAGTCGCGTTGCCATGAGCGCCAACGGCACCCACTTATTGCATTCGATTGCCGGTTGTGGGTGCACCGGTACAGGTTTTGCGCAGGTCTACGAGCTAAATCCTGAAACGGCCCAATGGTCCGCACTTGGAAATCGCATCGAAGGCGAGGGCAGTTATGGCAGTACAATTTCCATCTCTGGCGATGGCATGACAGTTGCGATTGGAGCGCCACAATTAGGAACCGAAACTGAATTATTTGGAAATGGACTTGTGGAAGTCCTGCGTTTCGACCCCAGCTCCGCCCAGTGGTTACCGTACGGTAACTCCATCACTGGCAGCGTAAATGGTTACCAACTTGGTAGTGCCGTGTCGCTCACCGCAGATGCCAGAATGTTGGTGATTGGATCATCGGGAGCAAGTACCGAACTGATCAACAAAGGTGGCAAAGTCAGCATCTTTGAATTCGAAGATCAAACATCAGATTGGCAATTGGTTCAGGAA
>PKCN01000335.1 GCA_002862205.1 Planctomycetaceae bacterium
GATTTGATTTTCCCAGGCTTGATTCAGATAACGTTGGCGAATGTTGGAAGAAGTTGCTGGCAGTCCCCTGCCTTGAACAGGTGAATATGAGGATGGGTTGGGGAACCTGATTCGCATGTTGGTATACACCAATCCAAAGGATTGCAAGGATGAAACCCTAAGGGCAGATGGACATGGAATTGTGCGATTGAACAGGAAAGATCAGACAGTCACGTTTGAATGCTGGTCAAGGTTTGCCAAGGCTAGTAAGGCTATATTTCCCGGCTGGCTTTTTGACCATCCACAGAAGCCAGAATGACGGTCGACCAGTAAAAGGTTACTCGCCCCAGTTGCAGTTCAAGGGTTCGGTTTCGCCTGTCATTCAGGTCATTTTTGAACGGGCCGGTGAGGTGCTCTACTGCATCCGGGGGCGAGCCGATCGTTTTCTACCTTCGGAGTATGAAGCAGGTAAATGCACTATCAAAATAGGCGTGGACCGTCCTGATCAGAAGGTACTCACCGGAGTTGTCAGTGGGGCAATGGATGATGAACGTTCTGAGCAGTTGGATTTGCGTTGATCTGGAAACCTCAAACCACATCCCGTTCAAGCTCTTGGGTGGAACGTATTGTGAACTTTCTTGAGTCGGGAGTGCTCAACGTGGGTATAGATCTGGGTGGTTTGTATGCTCGCGTGTCCCAGCATTTCCTGAACGAGCCTGAGATCGGCACCGCCCGCCAAAAGATGAGTTGCAAAACTGTGGCGAAGGCTGTGTGGACTGACCTCGTCAGAAATGCCTACACGTTTTGCGTATAGTTTGACCAGACGCCACAACTGAATTCTGTCTAACGCACGCCCGCTTCGAGAGAGGAACAGTTCTTCAGGTGGGTGGGTATTTTTGGCGGCAAGTTTGCCTCGCAAGACTTCACAATAGGTTTCGATAGCGGCAATGGCTTGTGAGCCAATGGGAACGAGTCGCTGTTTGCCACCCTTGCCCTGACATCTGATGTGGCGTTCAGTGAGTGATAGGTCACGTATCCTGAGAGTGCAAACCTCAGAAGCACGGCATCCTGTAGCATAAAGGACTTCCAGCAGGGCGCGGTCGCGGAGGCAAAAACTGTCAGATTTTTTTGGCGAGTTGAGAAATGCTTCGACCTGCTGAGACGTCAGTACACTGGGGATGCGTTCCCACATCTTTTGCGTCGCGATTAGTTCTGCCGGATTCTCCCGAACCACTCCCTCTAATTGCAGAAACTTGAAGAATGTGCGAACCGCTACTATGTTTCGCGCGATCGACGAAGGGGCAAGTTCTTCCTGGTGAAGACTGGCGACATAGTCAGAGAGTGCGTTGATGCGAAGATTGGCTAGATTCCTTGCTCCGAGCCAACTTGTGAAACGCCGCATGTCACGACGGTAAGCGGCAATGGTGTTGTCGGACAGGTGACATTCACCACGCAGGTAGTCAAGATAGTCATTGCAGATGGCTGCTGTTGCACGGCTCTTTTTGGCGGGTGCACCAGCTTGTTTTAACTTCTGTAGTTTGGTAACTCGTTTGGCCAAGTTTCTTTTTCGCAACAGGTTTCTGAGTAAGATGCAGAGGGCTGACTTCATCTGTCTAGGCGCGGCATTATCAGCCTCATATATTGAATCGACGCAATGATTCCTGTGATTCCAGCTGTTGTCAAACTCTGACACTTATTCCTCTAGCGTAAGAAACAACGTTTGCCATGAATATTCTGGTCGTCGGGGGTGCTGGCTACATCGGCTCGCATGCTGTCAGGTTTTTGTTGGCCGCAGGGCACCGAGTCACGATTTATGACAACCTGTCTCGTGGCCACCGCGAGGCGGTTCCAAGCGAATTGCTCGTGCAGGGTGAACTTACGGATCGGAGTAAGTTGGTGTCGTTGATGCGAGAACATCAGATTGACGCTGTGATGCATTTCGCAGCATTCGCTTTGGTCAATGAGTCAGTGAGTGATCCCAGCGAGTACTATTGCAATAACGTGATTGCGTCTCTTGAGCTGTTGGAGGCAATGAAAGAGGCGGGTGTTTTTAAAATCGTATTCAGCAGCACGACTGCTACCTATGGTGAAGCTGAGACCATGCCAATCAGTGAGGATGCGCCTCAGCAGCCCATTAGTCCTTATGGGTTTACAAAGTTGGTCATTGAGCGAGCTTTATCTGATTATGCGACTGCTTATGGCTTTGGCTATGTGGCATTGCGTTATTTTAATGCGGCGGGAGCGCACCCGGATGGCACGATTGGTGAGGATCACGATCCTGAGTCACACTTGATTCCAGTCGTCTTGCAAGTCGCCTTGGGGCAGCGAGATCAGATCACCATTTTCGGTAATGATTTTCCGACACCCGATGGAACATGTTTGCGCGACTACATTCACGTTGATGATCTTGCCAGCGCCCATGTCCGCGCGCTTGAGTTGATTGAGCCAGGCAAGGGGATCTGTGCAAACTTGGGCACGGGCCGCGGGACGAGTGTTCAGGAAGTCATTGAGGCCTGTCGGAAAATTACGGGGCACCCGATCCCTACCGTGATGAGTCATCGCCGCGCCGGTGATCCAGCAGAGTTGGTCGCAGATAACCGACGGGCTCAGGAACTTTTGGACTGGGTTCCCAAGTACGATAGCATCGACGCGATCGTTAAAACGGCTTGGAAATGGCACCGCTCGCATCCCAATGGCTTTGCCACCTAGCGGGGCAAGGGACTCCTTCAGCGAAGTTCAAGGCTACAGTCGCAGGTTGCCAAAATCCCGATCCCGTCAAAGTATTCTGTAGACTGGTTATCAGGATTGGATTTGCAGCTTTGCTGCGAGCAGAGTGTTGTGCAGCAGCATGGCGATTGTCAGTGGGCCGACCCCTCCCGGCACGGGGGTAATTGCCGAGGCAATTTTGCTCGCCTCGTCAAATGCCACATCACCGACCAACTTGTCGCCAACTCGGTTGATGCCGACATCGATAACGATTGCTCCTTCGCGGATCATGTCTCCGCGGATCATTTCGGGCACACCCACGGCAGCAATCAAGCAATCAGCTGTTTTGCAAACTGACTTCAGGTCGGCGGTGCGACTGTGTGCGAGGGTGACAGTGGCATTCGCAATTTCGCTTCCACAGGACCCATCTCTTTGAGCAAGCATCATGGCCATCGGTTTGCCCACAATATCGCTACGGCCGACAACCACCACATGCTTGCCAGCGACGCTCAGGTTGCAGCGATGAAGCAATTGCACGATTCCATGAGGGGTGCAGGGTAAAAATCTGGGGCGGCCCTGCATCAGTAGCCCAACATTGACAGGTGAGAATGCATCGACATCTTTCAGGGGAGCCACTGTGTCGAGAATGGCCCGCTCATCGAATCCCTTTCCCTGATTGCCGCCGACTGGTAACGGCAGTTGAACGAGAATTCCGTGGACCCCCGGATCATCATTCAGCGTCTGGATCGTTTCCAGAAGTTCTTGCTGCGACGTTTCTGCGTCGAGTCGCAAGGTTCTGCCGTCGATTCCAGCTTTTTCACACGCTCGGCTTTTGTTGCGTACATAGACCTGACTGGCCGGGTCTTCGCCGACCAGAACAGCAGTAAGGCAGGGCTGGGGGCCGCCATCACGGACGAATTGCCGCACCTTTTCCGCCACTTCGGCACGGATTTCTGACGCAACTCGTTTCCCATCAAGTAGATCAGCAGTCATCGGTTCAGTTCGTCCTGTTCATGAGTGATCGCCATAGTGGCATTTTCCGCTGGCCGCTATAGTTGCCTAAAACGCCAAGTTTGCGGTAAACCCTTTCCAATGTGGAATCGCCTTCCGCAAACCGCCACTCCCTGAAACGAAATCACACAGGATTTGAGCACCGATGTCTACCGACGCGCCAAAATTGAGTCCAGTTGAAACCATCAAAGAGGGCAGTGATTACCTGAAAGGGACGATCGACCAGGAGATCGCGGGTTCAGTTGATCACTTCGATAAAAGCAATATACAGCTTCTGAAATTCCATGGGACCTACCAGCAGGATGATCGTGATTCGCGGTTGACCGCCCGAAAGACAGGTGCCGGTAAAGCGTATTCGATGATGGTCAGGCTGCGTATCCCCGGTGGGCGAATCCGATCAGATCAAATGTTGTCCATGCTTGATCTTTGCGAGCGTCTGGGAAACGCGACCATGAAGATTACAACTCGGCAAACCCTTCAGGTGCACGGTATTTTGAAGGATGATTTGCGGGAAACAATTGCATATATCAACGACATGGCTCTCTCCACGTTGGCGGCGTGTGGAGACGTCAATCGGAACATCATGTGCTGCCCTGCAAAGCGAGCAGGTAGCATTCACGCCGACATGGAAAAAATGACCGATGAGCTGACTGAGGCCTTGGCACCCCAAACACCAGCGTATCACGAACTGTGGCTGACAGATCCTGAAACCGGGGAGAAGACTCTCGAGGGAGGTGGTGCTGTTGAGCCATTATACGGACCCACCTACCTGCCCCGGAAATTCAAAATGGGCATCGCTTTGCCCGAAGATAATTGCATCGATATCTATACGCAGGATTTAGGCCTTTTGGCTGTTGTGCGCGGCGGCGCCATCATTGGTTACAACGTGCTTGTAGGTGGTGGCATGGGAACAACCCCTTCTGCCAAAAAGACTTTTCCTGCACTCGCAAAACGTCTGGCATTCATCACTCCTGATCAAGCAGTCGGTATTTCCAAAGCGATTCTGAAAGTGCAGCGGGATAATGGAAATCGTCATGATCGTAAGACCGCGCGAATGAAGTACTTGATCAACGATTGGGGAATCGAAAAGTTTCGAACTGAAGTGGAAACGTATTATGGTCAATCACTTGCGGACTGCACTGAGGATGATGTTCATGGGTTTGATGATCACATGGGCTGGCAGGAACAGGGCGATGGCAAGTGGTCGTATGGATTGAATATTGAAAATGGACGTCTCTATGACAATGAAGACCGACAATTGAAAGCTACTCTTCGGTCCATTTGCAACGAATTCAAAACCGAACTTCGAATGACCGGGCACCAAAGTGTGATCTTTACCGACATCGATGAGGCGGACAAAGAAAAACTGATCGGATTTGTAAAACAGCACCACGTCCCAACCACCGAGGAAACGAGCACGGTGCGCCGGTGGTCGATGTCGTGCGTTGCCTTGCCCACTTGCGGACTTGCAATCACGGAAAGCGAACGGCGGCTGCCAAGTATCATTGATGGACTGGAGGCTCCGCTCGCAAAATTGGGACTGGACAAAGAACGCTTCACGATTCGGATGACTGGTTGTCCCAACGGTTGTGCTCGACCTTACAACGCAGACTTGGCTCTGGTCGGAAAAGCAAAAGGCAAGTACACGTTGTACGCCGGCGGTGGTTGGCTGGGAAATCGGCTCGCTTACATTTACAAAGACCTGGTTCCAGACGAGGTTGTTGTGGACGAGTTGGTCAGTATCTTTGCGGCTTTCAAAGCCAATCGCGAGGAAGATGAGTCGCTGGGCACGTTCTGCACACGCGTTGGAAAAGAAGATCTTGCAGTGCTTGCTGCGAATGCTCCAAGTGTTTGATTGAGGTAACCTTCACTGCAGTCAACCGGTTAAGCGGAGCGAAAGCGAAATTGAATAACGGCAACGCGTTATCTCCCTTTCGTTTCCGATACTGCTGTTTGTATGCCTTTGCCGGGAATGAGCGATATCAGGTAGCCCGGTTGGTGAAATGCCGCATTTGTCAGATGGGCGACCGCATCGAATGGGTGACTTTGGATTGACTGTGGCTTGAAGGGTGCAGCCGTTGTTGTTTGCCGTCTACTGGGAGAACCTGGCTTTCGCCTGATCGCGTGTTACAAACTTATTTGTCTCAGCCGGTGAAAGTTTGTGCACAGCATTTTCATGTCGCTATATTGGCGGCTTCTTAACACCTTGGAGCTTGATAATGTCTTCTGGAATCAACCGTCGAACTTTTGTCGCTGGCGTGGCTGGAACTTCGGTTGCCGCGACTGCGGCCAGGAACCTGTCGGGACAGGAGAACAAAACAGTCCGCAGTAACGAGGGACCGGTCAGGCCGAATTCCATTGCCGTTTCGACTTATTCGTATTGGCGTTATCGAGACGATAGTAAACTGCGGATTGAAGAATGCATTGACCTCGCAGCCGAAGCGGGGTTTGATGGTGTCGAGATACTACACGTGCAGATGCAGGATGAGTCCAATGCAGCATTGCAGAGGATCAAGCAGCGAGCATTTCGGAATGGCTTGGATTTGTGTGGCTTGTCGACGCATCAATCTTTTGTGAGCCCTGACCCCGCTGAGCGGCAAAAAAATGTTGATCATACGATCAAGTGCATTGAATTAGCGTATGCCTTGGGAATTCCGACCATCCGTGTGAATACAGGGCGTTGGGGAACTTCGAAAAACTTTGATGAGTTGATGGCCAATAAAGGTATCGAGCCCCGCCTGAAGGGCTACACCGATGATGAGGGATTTGAGTGGGTTGAGGATGGCCTACAGAAATGCCTTGCCGCGGCAGAGAAATGCGGAGTTGTTTTGGGGCTTGAGAATCACTGGGGACTCGGACGCACCGCCGCAGGAGTTCTGAGAGTGATCAATGCAATCAAGTCACCATGGCTGAGAGCCACTCTCGACACAGGCAATTTTCTCGAGAATCAGTACCAGCAGTATGCGGAACTTGCACCCGAAGCGGTCTTTGTGCAGGCCAAAACCTATTTTGGTGGTGGTACTTGGTACACATTGGACATCGACTATGACCGTGTCGCAGAGATTCTGCGGGGCGTGAATTACCGAGGCTACATTTCACTGGAATTTGAAGGTAAGGAAAAGCACGAGAGCGCGATTCCTCGTAGTCTTGCCATGCTCCGCAAAGCATTTTCCTGATCGGGACACCCGCCCTTGGCCCACACCTCGAGTATGGGAAGAATTTTTCTCAGGGGGCAGTGCTGCGTTTTCGTCGAAAGACGCTTTTATTGCTTGCAGCTATTCGTTGCGCTCGGTGACTTCGAGCAAGTGGTACCCAAATTGGGTTTTTACGGGGCCTTGCACAACACCGACTTCACCGCCAAAGACTGCCTGGTCGAATTCGGGAACCATTTGCCCCGGAGAGAAGGTTCCCAACGCACCGCCCTGCTGTCCTGATGGACAAGAGGAGTGTTCGGCAGCGAGGTCGGCGAAGTCTTCACCGCCAGCAATGAGTTGTTTGAGTTCATTGCATTTTTCTTCTGAGTCCACAAGGATGTGGCGTGCGCTGGCGCTGGGCATGATTTTCTCGATTGGGAAGAAGGAAAGAGCTTTGGCAAAAAGAGAACCGCCGGGGCGGCGATTATTTCGTAAGATTTCGCAGTACTGTCGGCAAAATGCCACCATTTCGGTAGTACTGCATTTCGACGGGGGTATCGATTCGAACAACACACGGGAAACTGCTTGTGGTGCCATCATCCGCGGTTGCAGTGACTGTAATCGTTGATCGTGGCTGGAGATCGTTGGAAAGCCCAGGAATATCAATTGATTCTTCTCCTGTGAGTCCCAGCGATTGCCAAGTTGCACCATTGGCAAACTCAAGTGGCAGGACGCCCATGCCAACGAGATTGCTGCGATGGATCCGTTCATAACTTGCTGTAATCACTGCCTTGACACCCAAAAGCATTGTGCCTTTTGCAGCCCAGTCACGACTACTTCCAGTGCCATACTCAGAGCCGGCCAGCACCACCAGTGGCACGCCATCAGACTGGTACTTCATGGAAGCGTCATAAATGCTCATGACTTCTCCATCAGGCAAGTGGCGTGTAACGCCGCCCTCGGTTCCAGGTGCCAGTTGGTTGCGAATACGGATGTTGGCAAAGGTTCCTCGCACCATGACACGGTCGTTTCCACGTCGAGATCCAAAACTATTGAAGTTTTTGATGTCGACTCCGTTTTGCTGCAGGTATCTGCCAGCAGGGCCATCCGACGCGATAGCGCCTGCAGGGGAGATGTGATCTGTCGTCACGGAATCACCCAGTAACGCCAGCACGCGGGCCTTCTGTACCGGCTTGATGTCGGGGATGGTGTCTCCGGCGACAGCATCCAAGAACGGTGGGTGCTGAATGTAAGTGCTGGATTCGTTCCACGGGTAGATTGCTCCGCCAGCTGCATCAATTGCATTCCACAAATCATTGCCGTTGACGGCTGCTTCGTATTCGTCCGTGAACATTTCTGGCTGGATCGATGTTGCGATGGTATCCCGGATTTCCTCTGCCGTTGGCCAGAGTTCTTTGAGATACACATCGTTTCCATCGTCATCTTGTCCGATGGGCTCTGTGGCAAGATCGATGTCTGTCGTTCCGGCAAGAGCGTAGGCGACAACCAGTGGTGGGCTGGCAAGGTAATTTGCCTTGGTGAGTGGGTTCACTCGCCCTTCAAAGTTTCGATTTCCGCTCAGGACAGCTGAGGCGATCAGATCATCTTTGCGAATTGCCTCTGCTACAGGTGAAGGTAGTGGACCACTGTTTCCAATACACGTTGTGCAACCGTAGCCCACTGTGTGGAAGCCAAGTTTGTTCAAGTCACCCGTCAAACCTGCTTTGTCCAGGTAGTCACTGACAACACGAGAGCCTGGTGCCAAGCTTGTTTTCACATGCGACGCTACCGAGAGCCCGCGGGCGACGGCTTTCTTGGCGAGCAAGCCGGCTCCGATCATGACAGAAGGATTACTCGTGTTGGTGCATGAGGTGATCGCTGCGATCACCACCGCTCCGTGTGATATCTGGCTGCTGTGTCCGTTGTCCTTGACGGTTGCTACACGATCCAAGTCGTCCCTTGCGAGCCCGAATCCTGTTTTGCCAATGGGGGCAGTGAGTGAATCGTTAAAAGACTGTTTCATGTCGTTCAACGGAATTCTGTCCTGTGGACGTTTGGGGCCAGCAAGGCTCGGTACAACCGTGCCTAAATCAAGCGACAGTTTTTTTGTGTAGTTCAGCTCGGGACCATCGTCAGTCCGGAATAGACCCTGCTCTTTTGTGTAGCGTTCTACCAAATCGACGTGCTTGGAATCCCGGCCCGTTTGACGGAGGTAATCGAGTGTCACATCATCAACCGGGAAGAAGCCCATTGTCGCGCCGTATTCGGGAGCCATATTCGCGATTGTAGCGCGATCCGCGACGCTCATTCGGTTGGTGCCGTCTCCAAAGAACTCCACGAACTTGCCGACGACTCCCTCTTTACGCAGAACTTCGACGACTCGAAGCACCATGTCGGTGGCAGTGGCACCAGCAGGGAGAGAGCCCGTCAATTCAAAGCCAATGACTTCGGGCATCAACATGTAAAGCGGTTGACCAAGCATATTGGCCTCCGCTTCGATTCCGCCAACTCCCCAACCAAGAACACCCAAGCCATTGATCATGGTGGTATGGCTATCCGTTCCCACCAGTGTGTCGGGCTGAGCCACCGGCCCATCTTCTGTTTCTTTCAACGCGACGACCCGGGCGAGGTATTCAAGGTTGACTTGGTGGACGATTCCTACATTGGGTGGAATGACGCCAAAGTTGTCAAAAGCCTGTTGCCCCCAACGCAGAAACTCGTACCGCTCCTTGTTCCGCTCAAACTCAATGTCGACGTTCTTGTTCAACGCACTGTCACTACCGAAAAAATCAACCTGAACAGAATGATCAACGACGAGGTCAACTGGGATCAGGGGATTGATTTTTTCCGGGTCACCGCCGATTCTCTCCATCGCCGAACGCATGGCGGCCAAATCGACCACTGCGGGAACGCCCGTAAAGTCCTGCAGGACAACGCGGTAAGGCTTGAACGGTACTTCCTGTTTGGCGGGGGATTCAGAATTCCAAGCCGCAAGATTCTTGACGTCCTGTTCAGTGACCAGGAAACCGTCGCAATTTCGCAACACGGCTTCCAGGAGTACCCGAATGGAAAACGGAAGTCGGCTGATGTCGCCTAAACCCGCATCTTCCAACTTGCTGAGACGATACAGGGTTGCGGTACCATGACCGGTATCAAACTGGTCACGGGCTCCGAAGGGATCGAAAGTCACGGCGCTGCTCTTTACGTGATTTGTGCTGAAAACCTGCTAAACCCAAGGCTAGTGTAACGATCTGGGAATTAGTTGTCTGCCACGGCCGACCTTCATTCGTGAGAACTTGGGGTGAGTTTGCGGACTTTTGCGATTCTCTTGGTCATTCTGATTATGACTCGACGATACATCCGCTAAGCCACTCATGAGACGGTTCTTACCCTGCACCTAAAGCTTGATCTGATGAATCTACTGAAAGTTCGTACTTCTCGTCTGGTTTTTGCCGCAACGCTCGGTGTTCTTAGTCTGGGGGGAGCAAGCGATGTTGCTGCTTTCGAGTTTTTTTCGTCGCGTGCCAGCAAATCTTCGTGCCAGGCCGTTTCGACGTGCGACTGCCAGCAATGTGACTGTGCGGGTCAACCTGGAAAAGAAAATTTGTTCAAACGAAGCTTGCACGCCCTCATGGGACAATTGCATGCCTTGTTGCCATCCAGAGCAGGTTGCGACGAAACACCTTGTGATGACGCTTGCGATGCCATGATGCTCGAGGAGCTGTTGGAAATGCAAGATTCTCTGGAGGCTGACCCGGCGTCGTCGCAACCCTCGAGCAGTGACAAAGTGGGCAATGGTCTGGGAGCCACTACTCAGCCGACGTCTGGCACGGGAGCTGTTGTGATTGTTGCACCGCTTGGTGGTGCTGCAGCTGCGAGGGACGTAAATACCGAGCCGCCAGTTTCTGATCAGCTTGAGCCCCGTGAGCGATCTTTGGAAAAATTTCCTGGCGGGCGAATCCGGTTTTCATCCCCTCACATTACGGTTCCCGCACTTACCGAGCAATCCGAAGCGACGGTCATTCCCTTGCCGATACGGAACGACAAATGATTCGCCCTCTTTGATGCAAAGTCTCAGGTCAGCCGGTGCCGTGAGCAACTGGGCATGTCATTGGTCACTCAGAAGTTTTTGATAGTGGTTCTGATAACGTTCAACCATGCGGGCCACGGTGTAGTGGTTGTGGATGAATGTCTGATTGATGGTACCGGTTGCTTTTGCGACGGGTGCTTGATCCAGAAATCGGGACACCAGCATCGTCATCTGTTGGCTGTCGCCAGTCGGGAATGTCTGATGTTCCCAGTCATGTCGGAGTAATTCCTGACTTCCCTCGACACGACTGCAGACAACCGGTTTTCCAACTGCCATCGCTTCCAGAATGACATTGGGCATCCCTTCATAGTGGCTGGGCAGGACGACGAGCCGACTGCTCGCCATCAAAGATGCAATGTCGGGACGCCAGCCCAGCAACTGGACCTGTTGTGACCCATGTCGACTGGCCCATGCTTGGAGCTCTGCTCGAAGTGGACCATCACCTACAAGAAGCAGACGCCGATTCGAGCCATTGGGTGCCAACCTGTCGATTTCAGACTGCAGGAGTTCAATTCCCTTTTGTTGGTGTAGTCGACCTACAAAGAGAGTGACCGCTGCATCTTGGGGCCATCCGATTTGCGACCAGTCGAATGGTTCTGCATTGGCAAACTTCTGAGTGTCCACCCCGTTTGGGATTACCGTCAGTTTCGATGGAGGACATCCCAGTTGACGAGCTGCAAAATCTTCGACTGCCTTACTGACACAAATCACAGATTGACTTGATTTCAAAGCAAGTCTCTCGAGTTTGCAACGAAGTACTTTGGATTCAGCAACGCGTATTCCAGCAACCCGGGTACGGACACCTGCCGATTTCGCGGCAAAAGTCCCTAGGACGTTGGCATGGTGTAGGAATGTCTGACAAATGTCAGCATTCGATTTGGCCAGCCACTTTCGAAGTTGACCGTACGCAGAGATTACCTGAAGGCTTGTGTTGGCTTCGCCAGATGACACTTCGATTCCTGAATCTCGCAAACGACTTACCAGCGAGTCACGTTCATCGGTGGGCAGGCTGCCAATGGAGAATACTCGGACTTTGACTCCTGTATCAGCCATTCCCAGCGCCAATTCCGTCAAGCAACGCTCCGCCCCACCCACGAATAATTCGGTAATGACAAAGTCAATTTGCATGAGTTCGGTGTGGTTTGGTCGAAATGATGATCACGTGTGGCAGAAAGTAGGCTACGACAGTTGATTACGCTATGAGCGTTGGGCAGTTCATGAAGATTTGTAAATCCCGTTGTGGGGCTCAACGGATTTTTCCCCAGACATCTTCCATCAATTGATAGGTTCTCGGGTCATATTCTCTGAGTTCTGCACGGACGAAAGGGTAAAAGTCGTTCACGCCAAAATAGGCTTCTGTGGATTCCGCAAAATACTCTTTGTGATTTGTTAATGCATAGTGTTTTACCTTTTGCCCGGTGAACAGTAGCACTTCCTTGTACAACCCAGCGGCTTTGACTGCTTGAAAAGCTGACAGGACTTGGGGCTGGTCGAAACCGATAATCTGGTCGTGGTAGGCATGGGCCAGTTCGTGCAAGATCACGTAAGGGTGCTTGGCCCATTGAGATCTCGATAGCAGTTGCTTGGCACGCGGTACATGGACATGCTTGGTCAGATTTGGATCATGACCATTCTTCTCCAGCCAGCTTCGACTGGGGTGATACTGCATATTTCCAAGTTTGTGATCCCAGTCGATCCAAATTCGGAGTGTCTGTAATTGCTTCACTCGATCTTCGGGAACGATGTATTTCACCCGCTGGAGGTGATTGGCAAGTGCTTTGAGTGCCTCGTTTCCGACTTCCTGGTTGGCTGTGGTCAGCATTTCAGGGTCCACTGAAACCTGCCAGCCTTCGATGGCCCTCACAATCCGATCTGCCGTTTCTGCGGCAACTGGTTTGGGCATGAAGCCGAATGAAATCGATGTCAGGAACATCGCGTAAGAGAAAATGCAAGCAAACGATTTCATTCTTCAAATGCTCCGGTTGTTGAAATTGGCATGAGAGTTGCTCCCTCAAACATCGCTTTGAGAAAACGATTGCTGCTCAACCCAGCTTGGGCGGGCGGACTAGTTATAGGTGATTGTGGCGTTCCACGGTGGAGCATTCGCAATCCCATTATTTCGATCAATAATGATCGAAATAATCGTTGCAAACCGATCTGGGGAGACGATGTTAGCAAAGCAGAGGTGAGTTGGTATCCCGACACGCTTGTTGATTGTCGAACCTATCTGTGTATCTTTTGCGCATCGTAGTTGCCTGTTAAGCGAGCACTAAATTATGAATACGATGACTTTCACCATCGAGTCAGTTCATGGCGTCAAGCAGACGCTGGTTTTGGGGTTGTCCGTACAAGGTTCAGCCTCAACCGCCAGTAAAGATCAGAATTGCGATCTTGATCGTCGTGTGGATTCTGGTTCATCGACCGGCTCCCGCTGAGAGACCCTGAGATGAGTCGTGTCCCTAGGGATCAGCCGCGCGAGCTGAGTTGGCCAGAATCCGTGAGTTGACTGGGAGCAGGCACCGATAGGTTCCCTGAATCTTAGGTTCCCTGAATCTTAGGTTCCCTGAATCTTAGGTTCCCTGATTCTTAGGTTCCCTGATTCTTAGGTTCCCTGATTCTTAGGTTCCCTGATTCTTAGGTTCCCTGATTCTTAGGTTCCCTGATTCGGGGGATCTTTGCGTCTGGTTTTTCGCAGACATGATCGCGTCAATGGCACGTGGTGACAGGGTTACAAGTGTCGTGGTCCTGTCAGACCGAGGGCTGAGTTGATCGTGTTCCTGACCGGCAGGATGAATGCCGGAGGCAGAAGGTTGACGAGGATTTTCGCCTCATAAACGCGATATTACTCGAGTCCACCAGCTGCATGGAACAGTTTGAGTGCGTCAACGGTTGGTTTGACATCGTGGACGCGGAGTATCTGTGCGCCCGCTGCCGCCATGGCCAATGAAACGCCAAGTGTACCCGCTGTACGGTCTGCTGATTTGTCTCCAAGAATCTGGCCGATGAATCCTTTTCGTGAGTGCCCAATCAAAATCGGGCAGCCAGTTTCCTGAAACCGTGCAGCATTTTTGAGCAGTGTAAGGTTGTGTTCATGTGTCTTGCCAAATCCAATTCCAGGATCCAGGCAGATGCGACGCGGGTCGATGCCAGCTGCCAAACAGAAATCTCGCCTGGCGATGAGGTAATCGACAATTTCGCTGACGACATCTTCATAGAAAGGATTGTCCTGCATGTTTTGGGGATTTCCCTGCATGTGCATCAAACACAAGCCCACATCACTGTTCATGGCGATGTTGATCATTTCGGGGTCACCCTGCAACCCTGTTACATCATTCAGGATTTCAGCGCCAGCGTCCAAGGCAATCTTTGCAACCTTGGCCTTGCTCGTATCAATGCTGATTGGGATCGTCAGTTCAGATGCGAGCCCTTCAATGACAGGCAGTACTCTGTCGATCTCCTGGTTTACTCCTACCGGGTCACTGTAGGGTCGTGTGCTTTCGCCACCGATGTCAATGATGTCAGCACCATCGTGCAGCATATTCAGAGCGTTCTCGATAGCAACTTGAGGGTTCGCGTGTTTTCCACCATCAGAGAAGCTGTCGGGGGTAACATTGAGGATTCCCATCACCAACGGTTGGTGATTGAGTGTCAGTTGCCGCTTTCCCAGATGCCAAATTCTGCTTACCATCGAAGTTCCATCTGAGAAACAATGGAGCTGGCAAGTTGCTCGATCGCAGTTTGGGTTGCCAATCCCACTGATTGGCCAGCCTCCGGTACAAACCGACTCTCCTGAGCGAAATTGATGCTGATTTCATCGCTTGGTACAACGCTATTTTGCATCAATAACTCCCCTTCTCTGCTCACCCAACTCGAACGGATTGCGACGACCGCGTTGAGTGCACGGGGGTCGTCTGTATCAGCTTCTGAGAGTACCTGCTTTGTTTGATGGCTGACTCTGCAAGTCAGTGTGCTGTCAGCATTGGGATCACCGGTGACTTTATACGGTGTGCGGTTTTCGATTTCATTCGTGATTGCTTCCGTCAGTCTGATGCCAAGATCATGCCGAAAGGTGTCGTTCCGCACGATGGGAACATGAACCGTTCGAATACCGGTGCGAAACATTGACGCAGCCCCAAAACGGTAGGTCACGCAACCAGTTGATAGCAGGGCTAGGACTGCTGTGATCAGCAGACCCGAACGCCCTGATTGAGCGAAGATCGACAAAGTTGAGACTGCAGTTCTCATCGAAGTTTTGTCTCAGACTGATCGGTGGTTGGCTGTTTTGTTTCCAAAGGCGTTGTTTTCTTCTGGTCGGGAAATACCTTTTGCAGCCAACTGAGTCGTTGTTTTGGCACGTCCGGGAACTCTTCAATAGCGGCCAAACGTGTGCGAGCAATCTCGGCTTGTGGCGTATTTGGAAATTCTTGCAGCAGCAAATTGTAGTACACACGCGCTGCTCCATATTTTTGCTGACGTTCCCGGTACTTCGCTCGGAAGGCATAACGTCCTGCGCGGTGGTATGCGATTTCTGCAGAGGCTTTCGCAACGGACTCGCTGTTGGCTGGGTCCTGCATTTTGACCGGAAAGCGGTCTCTGGTTTGCTGGACAAGCTTTTCAGCGTCTTCCAATACGAGCCCGCTGTAGGCTGGCCCGGCGTAGAGTTCCAGTTTGCATTGGATGCCGAGCATGTGTGCCAGGAATAGGTGCTCACTGTCTGGAAAGGTTTCTCGCAGATCGGTCAGGAATTCGTCTGCCTCTGCATATTTCTGTTGTCTTAAATACTCGCTGGCTGCTCGCATGGTCGCATCGTCTGCAAGTCGCCCTGTCGGATCGTCGAAGCGAATCTGGTCAAGCACGCGGATCGCGTGACCGTCCATGTCGTAGATCGGGCGTTTGTCATCAGTGAAGTTGAAATTCATCCACGAATCCTTCTCACTCACAACGCGATTGATCCAGTAGTCACTGATCGAAAAAAGTCGTGCAGCAACTCGATCGATGTGACGGTTGCGAGGGAATTTTTTCTGGAGTGTTTGATAGATTTCTGTCGCAGAACGGTAGTCCTCTGCAAAAAACAGGCTTTCGGCCTGCATGAAGAGAGCATCCTGCTCCAATGCCGTTCTTGGTGCGGCTTCGGCGACACTCTCGAAAAGTTCCGCTGCTTCGAAGAACGAGTCGATTCGCTCGTCCTCTGATTGTGCGCTCGCCTGACGGAATAGAGTGTCGGCTTTTCCGTACAACTCCTTCGCACGAAGACTGTTCTCCTGCTCTCGACCTGTCACCATATTCAGCACTTGCTTTGTCGTCTCGGTCACCTTGTCGTTGAGCGATGGATCGTTGGGTTGTGCAGTCAGTGATGGGGCAGTTGTCAACGGCGACTCGGCCGATACCTGGGCAATGGGATTGTTGGCATCGTCTTCTGCCACTCGATCGGTTTGCGAGACGGGACCTTGAGGGGAAGCACTCTCGGGCGTTACTGCACCCTTGGGGCCCAAGAGGCTACGGCATCCTCCGGTCCAGCAGAGTCCCGCTGCCAAAATGCATAGAAACAACCATGGGAGGTGGGTGGAACTGGCCGTTGTTGTAAAATCAATCCGTTGATTTTTTCGCTTCATGCGTTCGTTTCCGTTCTCGTCACGGAGGGTAAAAATGGTTGCATGCGAGGTACGCTACCAACCACGGTTTGGATATATCGGTTCAAAATGGCGCGTAGCTCGCCATATAATTCTGCTGGAATGCGGATCGGAAGTTCTGAATCAGCCGCTTGCAATCGTTTGATTTCGTCGATCACTTTTCTGCCTACCGAAATGGTTTGGCGCTGTCTGCCACGGCATTGATTGCAAACGATGCCGCCGCTTGTCAATGAAAATGCAATCCTGCTGAGGCTTCTGACTTCGCTTCCGCAATCGGTGCAAAGATCGGTTCCAGGAGAATGTCCGAGCATCCTCAGAATCTGCGCATCAAAATAGGTCAATGAAGAACCTACTTCTCCAATGCCATCAATCTGCTGTAAGGTTCGAATTGTCAGGTCGTACACGTCTGGATGGGGGTCATGATCGTCTGTCAGCAGTCTTAACATCTCTGCGATGTAGTATCCGCCATAGACACGTTCAAGTGAGCGTTCACCGCCACGAAACCGCCTGTGAAGCTTGGCTTCGGTCAGCAGATCGAGCGAATCAGAACTCTTCCTTAGAACGACTACACGACAAACGGCTAGTAGGTCAAGCGCGCCTTCGAACGGGCCTTTGGGGCGGCGAGCCCCTTTTGCCATGGCTGAGATGCGGCCAAAATCACGTGTCAGCAGCGTGACAATCAAGCTGGTCTCGCTGAATTCAATGGTTCTCAGCACAATTGCCGTCGATTGTTCAGCAGCCATTGGAAGACTCGCTTGTGATGTTTGAAATGCAGCAGGATTTGCCGGGTATTGTCTAAAAGGAGTGTGGCATTGCAGTGAATATCAGCCCCCATGAAGGGTTGGCAGTAAATCACAGCTCGCCGTATTCCCCCAGTGAGGTCAGAAAATCACTCATTTCTGCCGCAGCATGGGCGTCACCCTGATTGCGGGCCTGTTCAATCCCAGTTCGAAGCGTCGCTCGAGCCTCGTCGACGCGATCCAAGTCAACCAGTTGTTGCCCAGCCATGAAAAAAGCAGGAACACAGGCAGGTTGCTCCTTCATCAAGTCAGTCAATTTAGCAAGGCTGCTTTCGTGGTCGCCCTCGGCTTTGAGTTCCATTGCCAGGCTGTATCGCAGGAACGTATCCGTGGGATCGTCTTGCAGCATTGCCTCGATTTGTTGTCGCCTATTCATTCTGCATTTCCACAAAAAATGTGTTTCACGTGATCCTGTCCTGGTTTCACACTTGGAGCCATGTGTTACGCCTCGGATTCAATGATTGTCCTCAACCGGCCCGTGTCGGCAATGCCAGCTCGCATCACCGGACCCTGATTTGTTGAGTTCTGGAACCGTCAGCAAAGATATTAGCTTGCCGGAATCCGTTTTCTGACCGGATTTGTTTTTGGAATCTGCCTAATCGTCAAATTTTGGTCAACAGGAACAATAGGACCTGCCGATTCTTCACGATGAGACAATCCAATTCCGCATTCACGGCGAGATGTACGCATGGACCGCGTCAACCATAGCAGGAAACTATTCCCTGCTTCCTTAGTGGCTGTTGCCACTCTTACACTTCTTTCATTCAGCCGGGCGGATGCTCCCAGCAACCAACCGGAGGTGGGGGAGACAGGCATTCAGCAGGCTGTGGGAGTCAGCACTCCCCAAGATGGTGTGATTCAGCAAGTGGTTGGTAAGCAACCGAAGCCACGAAAAACACGTCCTGGATTGCTACAGGTGCTGACCGGCTCAAAACCCAAGGGCGATGCTGATCACCAGCACGACAACATGCCCAAAGAGGATTCCAAAGGGTTGCTCGATGTCCTGTTCAGCAAGGACTCCAAATCGGTCACAGGAAAAAACAGTTCCACCAAAGTTGCCCCCAAGTCGCGAGTGACGGGTAAGTCCACCACAAAAGCAACGCCCAAGGGGCGAACTGGACTTGGAAGATCCGTTAAGGCCGGTTTGAGCGTGACCAGTCCGCTGTTGTCGATCGAGATCGGCAATACGAAGAACTCCACCAAAGGAACCAACAGCAGCACGACGGCGAGTAGTAAGACTGCCAGTCGTCCAAAAGCGGGATCGAAAGCCAATAGCGTCAATTGGGATGGGATTCCCTATCACTCTGCATCTAACGCTCGTCAGAATGCCGAGCCTTTGCCAATTCGTGATCCGGTTCAGGGTGATGGATCAGAGGATGAGGGGATGAGAATCATTCGAGGCGGATCACGCGCAATCAGTGCAAGACCTGCTTCATCCCGTCAGTCCTCCGAAGCTGATTCGGATGACTCTCCTACAACATTGGCGGTGCCAGAACCACCTCGTGATATCGAGCCTATTCCAGCACCACGGAATTTCTCAAATACGTCGAGCAGTCGTCGCCGTAATCGACGCACACTTGAGCCATTGAAAAATCAGCCAAGTACGGTCAATGCTTCGAAACCCGAAGCACTTCCGACCAAGACGTCTGCAGCACCGAAAGTAGATGATAGTGTTGCTGAAACGGATGAATTGGTTCCGCGTGTCCCTCGCAAAACAGTTCAAGCGGAAGTCGCCAAGGACTCACTTGAGGCGGCACCACCAAAACCTGTCAGCAGCATTGTGTCCAAAGAGAGTGGAAAAGGTAATTCCAGCTCCAAGGCCGGACCTCAAATTTTGCCGCCAGCCGCATCGAACTTGGTGGACACAAAGTCTGCTGTGGATGCACTGAATCCAAGTGTCCTGCCACGTAAGGCTGGAGGGGTGACGAAGGTTCCCAGTCATGGGATAGCGATTCGCAAACCCACGCCAACGCCGACCGCAGTAGCAGTGCCCTCGCAATCTGGCGAGTCTCAGACTGCGGTCGCAGCGATCGGTGTACCCTTGGTAGCAACGCCTGCGAGGAATCAGAATTCCGAAACGGGTGAACCTGTGCAGTCAGGTATTCCCGCAGTTCCGGAGCCTGTCAGCTCTTCGCAGTTGCAGGTCCCACCGTCAGTGGCGATTGTTCCGGCGTTGCCCGCAGGTTCGCAGCCAGCCAACGTGCCCAATATCGTGACCTTCCCAAAAATCACTGCAAATGCAGGGGTTGAGTCAGGATCGAGGTTTCCACAGCCGGTACTTGCTCCGCAACCAGTGATCACAAGGCAACCCGGTTACACGATTCCAGTTGCACCGAATGCACCCAATCATACTTCCATTGTCGACGCGCCACCTACTCTGGGACCGCCAGCAGCAGCAGTATCGCACCGTGCAGGTCCACCGAGTGATGCGTTCGGCTCAGCAGCGGTCGGACCACAAGCAAGTCCGGCGGCACAGCCGGATCGGTCCGTTATACAGTCGATTCCAATTGGTTCTGGCGTTGCCATTGGTGCTCCAACACCACTTCGTACCAGTCGAACACCACTTCGTACCAATGGAGTCGATGCAAGTTACCCGTCTGCTCTCAGGTCCGGCGTGAGCAACGGGATCAACCAGCCGTCAACACCCTCGTTTGGGATGCCGACCGCTCAGCGTCAGTCGCCTGTGGCTGATACATCGATTGCAGAAACCTTCAAAGGCAATCCAAACCGTATTGCGACCAATTTCAATCGATCTGCTGAGACTCAAAACAGGATGCGTGCACCTGGGCAGTCAAACGGATTGACGAACTCGACTTCCGAGTTGCCCGGCATTCGAGTAGCAACTTTCGGCCCCAGTGAAGTTACGATTCGTCAGGTCAATGAATACGAGATTCGTGTCGAGAACCGTGGCGCAATCGATGCGCGAGGAGTGATCGTGCGAGCTTCGATTCCGGATTGGGCAGAGATGAAGGGACAGAATGTAACTGTAGGTAATGTGCAGTCAGCAGGTAATGTGCAGTCAGCTTCCAAGGAGAACCTTGAGCATTTGGTTTGGACGATCGACCGTCTTCCCGCAGGTACTTCCGAGAAGATGTTCATTCGTTTGATTGCCGCTCGCAGTGGCAATTATGACCTGGATGTTGACTGGACAATGCAGCCACAAAAAAGTGTTGCCAAGGTGCGTGTCCATGAACCAAGACTCAATCTGAGCATCGAGGGTCCTGATCAGGTCATCTACGGAATGTCGCAAACCTACAAAGTACGTGTGCTGAATTCAGGTGATGGCACTGCACCGAACGTTGTCTTTACTCTGTCTCCCAACTCAGCGACTCCGCAGACACAACGCATTGGTGATATCCCAGCCGGAAAAGAAGCTCAATTTGATGTTGAGTTGACTGCTCAGGATCTTGGAGATTTGGAAATTCATGGATTGGCTTCCGGTGATCTCGAGTTGACCTCCGAGTCTTCCAAAGTTATTCGTGTCGCTGCCGCTAGTTTGGAAGCAGTGCTGAGTGGACCACAACTCAAGTACCAGAATGCTGAGGCCATGTATGGATTGCAGTTGCAAAATAATGGTACGACAGCGAGTGAAAATGTGATTGCCACGCTCCGGTTACCCGCTGGAGTCAAGTACCTCGGCGGTATGGAAGGTGTCGTGGCCCAGGGGAATGTTCTCCAATGGCGATTGAACTCCCTCAAGCCGGGAACCATGCAGAACTACCAATTCCGTTGCCAAATGACATCGACTGGTGAGCATGTATTTGCTTTTGACTGTGCGGGTACTGCCGCTGGTGAGACTGATGTTTCCATCGCCACTCGAGTTGAGTCGATTGCTGACCTTGTGTTGACGGTCGCAGATCCGCCAGCTCCAGCACCGATCGGTAGTGACGTGACGTATGAGATCCTGATCAGGAATCGTGGTAGCAAAGAGGCTACGAACGTTCGAGCTGTGGCACAATTCGGACATGGGATCGAGCCACTACGGATCGAAGGGCACCCCGGTGAAGTGGTTCCTGGTCAAGTGATGTTCAATGCGATTCCGCGAATTGGTGCCGGAGCTGAAGTTCGGTTGCGCGTGATCGCACAAGCACAGAAAATCGGGCATCATCGATTCAGAGCTGAAGTGCATTCTGGTGATACGATGCTCGTGGCAGAGGAAGCAACCCACTACATGAGTTCACAAAGTGACCGCGTGAGCCGTCGCAGCAGTGAGGCGGGATCTCGCTGACTCATTGGGAACGGTGCGAAACTCCTGAAAAGGTGCCGCCGGATCTTACTTCAAAACAGTCGTTTGGGTCTTTGCAGGCCGAATCGACTGTTTTTCGTTTGAGCGGATTCCGACACGCTGGGTCGACTGGATGGATGTCGTTTATCCCAGAGTAATGTGCAGGACACAGCTGAGTTATACTGCTGCCTGCTTGAAATCAAATTCATGGAGGCGGCGTTGCGCCCGCTTTCCTTCCATTCTGCCTACCGATCGATTCAACGACATGCCAGAATCTCACTGAACTCTCAAACGCCTTTCGTTTGTTGCAGCAACTGCAGCTACGGTTTCCGCAGCTGCAGCTACGGCATATTTCCCTTGGACTGAAAAAACATTCGCAAATCAGGCCAAGAATGATCGGCCGCGCATTGGTGGTATTGGACTTGGTGGTGTTGGACTTGGCGGAATGGGGAGCGGCGACTGTCGTCAACATAGCGGTTTTGGTGACATCATTGCGATCGCTGACATGGATCAAGGCCATGCCGAGCAAGCCAACGCCGATGGGTGGATTGGCAAAGGTAAGGCGGAAGTTTACAGCGACGATCGCAGGTTACTTGACCGTCAGGATGTTGACGTCGTTAGTATCGCGACGCCGGATCACTGGCACGTCAAAATTGCCATAGAGGCCTTGTTGGCAGGAAAATATGTGTTTTGCCAAAAGCCGCTGACGCTGACTCTGGAAGAAAATCAGCTGATTCGCAATGCCTGTCGGAAACACCAGGATCAGGTGTTCTTCATTGGTACACAGCAGCGTAGTGATCGTGGTCGATTTTTGCGTGCCGTGAATATGGTCCAGAGGGGGTTGCTGGGAAACATCCGGAAAATCACAGTTGGAATCAATGGTGGAAGTGTTGGATGACCCTTTCAAAGAACATCGCCACCTGCCGGCTTGGAATGGGATGCATGGCTGGGGCAGGCACCCATGGTTGATTACATCAAACAACGATGTCCTAGCCAGTTGCGATGGTGGTATGAGTATTCAGGTGGTAAGTTCACTGATTGGGGGGCTCATCATGTCGACATTGCGACCTGGGCGATTGGGGCTGATGTGGAAGGGATGGGGCCAACCATCATCGATGGTACCGACGCAAAACAGCCAGTGCCGTTTAAGAATGGTTTTCCCACAGTGGACAACGCTTGCAACAGCGCAAACGCTTACGCTGTGATTTGCAGGTTCCCCAACGGCATTGAGATGAATGTCACTAGCCGAGGAGAAAATGGCATCCTGTTTGAGGGAGACAAGGGCCGTTTGTTTGTGAACCGCGGAAAAATCACGGGCAAACCGATCGAAGAAAAGTGGGATGCCAAGCACTTTGATGCTTCTGACTTACTGCGTCTCTATAAACAGAAGCCCGCAGAAGGACACAAGAACAATTTTTACCGATGCATCAGCGAAGGTGGCTTGCCAGTGTCGGATGTGTACACTCACGTCCAAGCGATGAATACCTGTCACTTGGCAGCAATCGCCGCGCGGCTTGGACGAAAAATGAAATGGGATCCAAAAGCCGAGCGAATTGTCGGTGATGAGCAGGCTCAGGGGTTGTTCGCACGGCAATCACGCCATGGGTATGAGATCCCAAGAGTTTGAGCTTTCGGGATCCTGTTCGTAGGGTCTGCTTCCACGAAGTCACTTGTCTCGTCACAAGGGCTGCAGAAACCCACTCTGAAAGTGTGGGTCTTTAAGGCTCAATGAATTCCAGCGGTTGAGTTTCCTTGACGTTGGCAACCCGTATGGCCAAGTCTCCTGCCAACAATCTTCGGAAGGTTTTTCCCACAATGTCGCCTCGCCAACCCTTCAGCAAGGCAGGAGTTGGGTCGTCCTTGCGGCGGTCCAATTCGTAACCCATCAGTTCGCGGACATCGTCTGCGTTACCAACGATGGGTGGTGCAAGCTTTTGTTGTCTGCTGATACAGGCGATTGAGGTGGAAAGAAACTGACTCAACATCGGAGAAACAACACGTCGGGATCCCCGGGGACGTCGTGGCAAGTCTTCGTCCGGCGTATCCAAGGCTGTCTGTATTGCTTCTGCAATGTCACCGTAGTGGTCATTGAAGCCGCGTCGTTCCATACCGCGAATGTTTTTGATTTTGTTTTGGTCGGTCGAGCCGCGTTTAGACAATTCGACGATCAAGTCATCTCGAAGAACGCGACGTGGCAATCGGTCAATCGTTTTCGCGCGGTGCTCCCGCCAGAGCCATAGTTGGCGTACGGTTTCCAGTTGCCGTGCATTGAGTCCCGATGAGCCACTGACGCGTCGCCAATTTTCTCGAGTCTCAGCATCAATGACTTTCTGTTGAAAAACAGCAGTCTCTTCACAAAGCCATGAATCGCGTTCGAGGTCCCGAACCATACCAGCAAGCTTGTCATGCATTTCTGAAAGATCGACGACATCGTTCAATGCATAGGTGATCTGATCTTTGCTTAGAGGTCGACGCCCCCAGTTCGTTCGGGTCTCGCCTTTGGGAAGCGTCTTGTTGACCAACCGCTGAACCAGATTACCTAACGATGCGGGGTATTCCATTCCTACAAAGCCGGCCGCCAGTTGAGTGTCAAACAGGCCAGCGATCGGCTTGCCTGTGAACCGGTAACAAAACCGACACTCTTCCCGTGCTGCGTGCGCAATCACAGTGCGTCCCGGTTCGGTCAGTAAATTCCAGAAAGGGGTCGTGTCTTCGACGTATTCCGGGTCAATGATTGCCAAACGACCATCGGCAGCAACCTGAATCAGACAGAGCTGCGGGCGGTACGTTTCTTCCGAGACGAACTCGGTATCGAAACCGATCTGTTTGCAGCTGGCAATTTCTGAACAAAATTGCTCCAGCTCGTCGACCGTGTTTATGGAATCGTATTGCAACGTTAGGCTTGATGGCACAATGGAATTGGGGGCGAATGGTCTTAGGAGAATAACCTCGATTCTGTTAGTCGCCTATCCGGATGGGGTGATTAATTTCTGTTTCAAACCCATGTTTATGATATGACTCCGTCTCCAAATCCCGAAATTCACGTGCCAAACAGGGTTGTGTTGCCCAGCGAAAAGATCACCCGTGGGGCTCTGGCAGACCTGCTGATTAGTGTTCGAGATCAGGAAGAGTTGCTCGAAGTGCAGAAATCACAGGCCCAGATCATTGATCTGAAGGAGCCCAGACGAGGGCCCTTGGCTCCCGCAGACCTAAGTTTATGGCAGTTTGCAGACCAACTTTGGCAACAATCTGACGGAGATTCTGCAGGGCTGCTGTCTGCCGCTTTGGGTGAGCAGGAGCAAGCCAGAAAAGTCGCAGCAAGCCTGCCGCGTGCATTTGATTTTGCCAAAGTAGGACCCAGTGAGTGTGATTCGCAGACAAAACTCTGCCGTTTGTGGGATGAAATGCGACACTCTCTCAACGATACCACTGAACTGGTCGCCGTGGCATATGCCGACTGGAAGCCTGCAAACTGCCTTTCGCCGGATGTGATTTTTCGTCTCGCAGGGGCACACGGATTCAAGCGTTGTCTGATCGATACCTATCAAAAAGATGGGAGATCAACCGTAGACCATCTGGGATACCAAGCTCTCACCGAGCTACATCAAATCACGCGTCAGCATCATTTGTGGTGGACACTCGCCGGTTCGATCCGCATGCCTGTGGTAGATGAGTTTCAGCGTGTGGGTTGGCTGCCAGATTGCTTTGGTGTCAGGGGAGATGTCTGCGTTGGCACTCGGACGACAAGAATTGCCCAAGACTTGGTTCAGGCGTGGTGCCTGCGTTTGATGAATGGAGCGATTTGACGTTTGCTGATTTCTACCAGAGTTCAAATCCGCGTAGACATGCGAACCGGAGCCAATTCCCCAGGACTTGATGTTTTGACCTGCGATTCCCGGTAGCCTTGCCATCGGTAACGACACATGCAAACGGATTCCCACTGTTGAGAAACAGGAATCAGGGTTCAGGAATCAGGGTTCAGGAATCAGGGTTCAGGAATCAGGGTTCAGGAATCAGGCTGAGTGCTTTGAGTCCCACTCGCCCCATGTCATTCTGCCCAGTCAAGGCCGGTTAGTTCCGTCAGTCGTTCTTCAAAGTTTCCGATCAAGCCTCCCACAAGCATCCACTTGGCTTTGCATCTCAGTTCGATTTCCCCGTGGGGGTTGATTCGCAGGATCGAGTCACCGACAACCCCTGCATCGTGTAACTGCTTGAAATCGATCTCACCCTCATTGACTACGTCGAGCAGTGTTTTGCCTGTTAATTCAATGAATTGTGTTTTCATGTTTGATACCGGAAAAGAGATAAGTGTGTGTGTATTGTACTTGGATGTCAGGAGTTTTCGGGAAAAAATGCAATTTACCGAGTCAGCAGATTGGTTACTTGGGTGTCAAGATTCTGACCAGTGAAATTGAGGTCTCGAACGACGCCCTTTTCGTCCAGGATGGCAACGAAGGGAAGAGATACCATGCCAAAATCGTGGGCAATCTGGTTCGATATTTCTTGGGTTTGCGATGATTCTGATCGCAGGCTGACAAAGTCGAGCTGACTTTTGTTGATGAAGGGCTGCACATCAATACCTTCGGGATCAAGGTTGACGCCCACAATCACCACTTGATCAGGGTGCTTGGCGCAGATCGCTTTGAGTTGCGGAACAATGCTTAGTGATGGAGGAAAGGCCTGCGCCCAAAATGGCATCAGTACGATTTTGCCGGCGAATTCTGAGATTGGCATCTTTTTTCCATCGGTCTTGGGAAGATCCCAAGTGAAGTTTTTGCCGATGATGTTCTTTCTTGCCTGTCGCGCTTGTTGGGCCAAGCTGATTTCCTTGCTGCTCGCAGATGACGGTTCCGTGAATGCACTTGTGAGCGATGAGTAAGTAGCATCGACAAGGTCTTCCCGTTTTAGCCCTTCGAATTCTAACGCAGCGGCGGCAAGATATTGAACCGTTTGGAGGTCGGGTGATTCTGCAATCAGAGTGTCGAGTGACTGTGACCATTGTTCAACCGTCACTTGTTCTGCTAGTTCAGGCTGTCCGCTGACCAACGCCGCGCGTTGTTTTTCGATCGTTGCAAACGTGACATTGCCAGCCAGACTTGCTGCCATCTCAGCAATCGCAGGGTCTGGGGAGTCAGCATAGAGGTCAATGATCATTTCTCGGACTAATTGCGCCTGTTCGTCGTAACCAGCATTTGCCAAGTCCTCGCGTGCCATTCCCATGATCATCAAGGTTGGAACATCAGGCTTTGATTTGGCATCCTTGATTTGCTGTAAGTAATTCGCGATCGTTGGGGCAGCATCTTCTTTTCCGTTCTTAAGATCTTCCAACGCAAATCCAATCAAGATCAAGCGACTGTCTGAGGCAAGGCCGGGATCGTCGGATGAAAGACTGCTCAACGCGATTTTTTCCAGTTCTTTGGCGACACTCACATTTCCAACCGAAGCAAGATGTGACATGGCCTGAATTTCACCTCGTGCACCCTCCGATTTTTCTGCGGGAGACGAATCTTCATGTGCTGCCAATCTTCGTGAGGCTTCGAGTTTCAAGTTGAGGTAATTCAGCAATTTTTTCCGCGCTTCTCTGGCATCACTGACACCAGACTGTCCGCTCACCAGCACTCGCACGTTGTAGTCGATGTCGGCCCGCAATTTTCTTAGTTGGCGTGGTGAGAGTTCTGGTGGAATTGTGGCTTGCTGATCTGAGGTCGGGGTTGCAAGACTCAGCTCCGTGGAGGGGGCGTCAGTTCCAGTGGATACCTCACTGCCGGTTGAAGATTGGGGCCCACTCAAGTTCTGAAGCTGCGATCCGCCACCAACAACTCCCGAATTGTTGGTGGTGTCCATCGAGGATACGTCACCCACAGGGATTGTTTCTGCTTCCGATGTGTCTGCGTGGCCACTCTCTGCCATGCCAACTGAATTACCTGGGTAAGGAGGTGCCGAGTCGCGACAACCGGTGAGAGTCAATGCAAGACTGAGTGTGAATGAAAACAGTAGAGCAATGCTGTTTCCGGCTTGCCTGAATGGCGTCCGAGCACACATGGGCTATTTCCTGATGGTAAGAATCGACACGTATCAACGCTGATGATATCGTGAAACCATCTTCCTGTCGGGATCAGCTTGTAAAATCTGAATCCCACGTTGAGGAAAAACATTGCTTCGCAATCATGAAGTCTTGCACAACTTGGCCACCAATCAGATGCTCTTGAATGATACGTTCCAAGACTTCAGGTGTGCATCGGCCATACCAGATACCATCAGGGATAATCGTCACGATTGGGCCCGCCTTGCAAATACCACAGCACTGAATGCCGAGGCGTGTGATGCCCCCATTTTGTCCCATACCCTCTTCCTTGAGGCGTCGTTTCAAGTATTTCCATGATTGGCTCATTTGCTGAGCCGAGGCGCAGCCTGCCTCGCGGCGATCATTGCACATCAGGATCATTCGTTGACTTGCTGCCAATTTGCTCTTTTTGAGTTTTTGGCGTGCCTGATTCAACCTTCGTTCTCTCACGTTCTCGCTTCACTCTCTTTGGGGCGTGGGTTGGGCCAAGCCAATTGGAGGCAGAACGATCGTCTGCCCGGTCTATTTGCTTGCATTTTAATCGCGATCGCTCATCAGGCAGAGGGCGAGATCAAAGGTTCGCCAAAAAACTGCTTGTTTGCAGACATGCAGGCTTTACAGTCCGAATTTCGGATCAGACTTTCCACCAATCGGGTGGCATTTGGGGGTGGAGGAGTTTGCTGATTGAGCAACGGTATTGCCTCAGCGAGGTTCAATTGCCGATATTCAGTGAGAACCCATTTTGCAGCCACGACAAAGAACAACGCATCCTGTGACCAAG
>PKCN01000341.1 GCA_002862205.1 Planctomycetaceae bacterium
AACTTCCAGCAACAAGTGGTTTTGGTGCGGAAGTTGAATCTTCGTCCCGAGGATTCTGAGGAGGAGAAACAGATGCAGTGGCTGGCAGATGAGGCGCGGAGATGGAAAAACAAAACTGCAATCAACGAGAAATAGCTGAGTGAGGAATTGGATCGCACGCAGTGCAGGTGGTTGCTCGTTGAAGAACCAAATGGCGACCAGAAGGATAGCTTGACACAAGCTTTGTTGAAGGTGGTGGAGAGCGAAGCGTTTGAGTTGGCCAAGGTGTTTAAGGTGGATATAAAAACTCAAACCACAAAAATCAGGCTCTATCGAATGCGGATGCCTGAGAGTGCGGTTAGCGGGCCAGCGAGTTTTATGCCAATGGAGTTTGAGGGAAGGAACTATCCGCTGGTGGGGGCACGTTAGCCCTGACGGTTTGCTTGGGCTCTCTCGTACGCATATCTGCTTTGTTCCTGAACCCAAGTCTGCCAATCCTGCATCCGGTGATGTCTTTGTCTGGCAGAAAGTCGATGATCTGTTTGAACAGCGGCGATTCGGCGATGCGTTTGAGTTTATGTCCCTCGGGAATTGCGGGACTGTGAGGCCTGCTCAAGGCTGTCTCCTTGCAGTGCATCGTCAAAGCGTCGGTCGAATTTTTCAAACAGAGCCAACATTTCTGCTTGCGAGAACGATGCTTGTATTCTGAATACCTCCGCCTTGACTTCGGGTTCAGCCATAAAGGCCCGAGCTGATTTGTTGCTGCGGTCAAAAGCGCTTTTGAAACCAACGATTGCCGCAGCCCCCAATTCGGTGAATCCACCAGTAGCATCTTTCATTGCCGCAAGTACGACGTGCATGTCCATCCGTGAAAATGATTGCTCAAAGGCTGACCCCATGCGAGCCGCATAAGCTTTGTCATCAATCCGCAAACTGTTCTCTGATTGGCCTAGCCTGCCATTGCTCAGGTAACGATCCAGTGTGCGGCCAAGCAGATAGACACGCATGATTTCCAGTGGAACGCCACGAACGGACGTCACCAAAGCGATGATCTTGCGCAATGGAAACAGGAGCAATTTGATCGGCAGTTTAAGGATCATTCCCAGGCAACCGGTGAAACATCCGGAGGGATTGCTGTAGTACGGCTCTAGCGAACTCAATTGGAGCTCGACAGGGTGGGATTCAATCGCGGTCTTCACCGCATACCGACGACACCTGTTCTGAACGATTTCATCGAGAAATGGAATGGGAATGAATCGTGCAGATGCTGAAATGATGCCTGCGATAATCCACTGAGACGCGACGGCAGGGGCAAGCTCCGGTTCTGATTGAGAGGATGGGGTGGGCTGAGGATCGTCTGACATGCTAGGCGTTGTCGTTGTATCACAATTGGCGGAAAACAAGTTAGCGGCAGCCTGCGATGCTGATCCCTCGCCAGTGCATCGCGTGGGCTCCATCACATCTGGTTTTTTCGCATGGAAAGATGGATAGATAGAAGCATGGCGTGTTTGGCTTACTTCCTGGGAACCCAGGTTTTGGGAGCCTTGAGCATCAGTGGTTCGTGGAATACTGTGATTTTGTCATCCTGTGTTACCAGCCATTTTTTGAGTTCGGCCAGCAGTTCCCCTTGTCGTTGTGCGTGCTCGGGAGTATCAGCAAGATTCTTCTGCTCATGGGGATCGTTCTGGAGGTCAAACATTTCAATTTCCGGACGGCCGTGATGACCACTCACCAGTTCCGCGGCTCGGCGATCAGCTTTCGATTTTTCGAGCCATTCCTTAAAGTAATCGCCGGAGGTTTCCCTCAGCAGCAAGTCAATGTGGGTCGTGAATGCGAATTCGGGGTGGGGATTCCAGATCAATTTGTATTGATCCGTTCGAATTGCTCGAATGGGAAAGACATTCATTTTTCTGTCGCCACTATGCGTGGTGAAAATGCGGTTGCGATGTGAATCTCGGGTTCCGCGCAGGACCGCTGCAAAAGAGCGTCCGTCGAGTTGGTCGGGAACTTCTCCACCAACCAGATCAATCAAAGTCGGCAGGATATCGATCCAACTGACCATGGCATTACTTTGCGTTCCTGCTTTGACTTTTCCCCGCCATTTTATAATCAGTGGGACATGGATTCCTTCGTCATACAGCGTCCACTTCCCGTAGGGAAATTGCGCGCCATGATCGCTTGAAAAGAGGAAGATGCGATCTTCGGATAAATGCCGCGTGGTCAGGGCCGTGAGTTCGCCAAGATAAGCGTCGAGGTCTTTCACCTCTTGCAGATATCGTGAGCGTTGCACGCGGGTCCGCGGTGTGTCGAGCAGTTTGGGTGGTAACGTCATGGCCTCGGTGTCGACCGTGGATTGATTGGGCCATGGGACATGAGGATCCGAGACTCCGACAAACAGTGCCAGCGGTCGTTTATCATTCCGCTTTTCAAGAAACTCTCGCACACGACTACGCACCTGAGGGATATCCTTGCCTGGGCTGATCGTTTCGAAGCCATATCTGATCGCGCTCTTTTGGTGCGCAACCTTGCCAAAAGCGGCGGTCTGGTATCCGAGCTGGTTCAGGACCCGCGGCAAGCGAAGAATGTCCTTGCGCGGGAAACTGTGATTTTCTTCTGCACCGTTACGAGCTGGCATTAACCCTGTCAGCAATGCGGCGCGACTGGGGGCACAGGACGGACTGGCGACGAACGCCCTTGTGAAGGTCAGTCCTTCGCTTGCCAGTTGATTGATGGCAGGCGTTTGTATGTCGGTTCCCCCATAGAGTGGCAGGTCGCCTGCGGACAGATCATCGGCCAGATAGACAACGATGTCGGGCCGCTGGTCCTGCTCAACAGCACGACAGGGCACGGCGAGGGTAAGGGCAAGCACAAAACCGACGAACACGTGGGAGAGGTGTTTGGATTCCATGTTCAGTTTCATTACCTTTTGGGTCGTTCAAAAAAAAGTTGAAAGAGCAACATCGCAGTTGCAAATTTTGCGGGACTTTAATTGATTTGTAGTGGATCAACGGAACGCTACGTCGAGGCAATTCCAGTGCTTCCGTCGGAACGGAGGTCAGGCGAGGGGTTGGGGTGTAAAGATCAGCTGGGTATCTGGGTGCCAGAGGGCTGTTTGCTGAAGCGGTGATCGTGGATCAGTCATCAGACCAGTTTATCATTTGTCGCTTGTGTTGGTACGCTGTAGTGCAGCGAGGCAGTGGAATCCACCGTGACCATTCATTTGGCATGGATCAACGCGGTGGTCAAACGCAGTAAAACCGGTTGCTGAGTGGTGCTTCGTTGAGCCGCCATCGCGGGCAGAAGTGTTCGAGGCATGCGGTGCAGGTCTCGGCATCGCTGGCGGGTTACCGCGCTATGGTCAGGACGAGGCGATTGCCCAGCCCTCGTTTGCCAACCCGGAATTTGGAAACGGTTATCAGCCCATTTTTGTCCACCGTGACGTCACCTTGGGCTGTTTTCACTGGTTCTTGCGGATTTGAATCGTCCCAATTTTCCCAATGCACTCTGGTGCCGGTTGCCGGTTTGAACCGTTGGCAGCGGCGTGGCGTGATATCGACGGTTGCAGTGTCGTTGTTCCAGTCGCCCACATGCTGGTTCTTTTCCAGCCGAAAGCTCATGCTCCACTTTTTCTCAGTATCGATAATGTCGTCAATGTGGGATTTTCTGTCAAAGTTCTGCAGGCTGCTGGACCAGGCAATGTGACCGTTTCGGGTCCCCTCGGGGGCCCCATCGATTACCAGGTATTTTGTCTTGTTCGTCGCCGCCTGATCGTTGAGTTCCTGCTGCGTTGGGTCACGATTGAGTTTGCGTTTCAGTTCACTCTTTTGCCATGCCGTGACAGGAGGTTTTAACGAGCGTAGATCGCCTTCGGTAATGCGGATCAGATCACCATCGCTACTGGCCACTTTGAACCATTGGCTGGTCTCTGTAGAGGGTCCCACGACCAAAGTCATGCCCGTGATGTCATGGGCAATCGCATTCTCAATTTGAACGGCGTTTTTCAGTACCCTTTTGATCCGTCCCATGAAACGATAGCCATGGGCAAGAGGCGAATTGCAACTTGCGTTGGCCATCGCCGGGATGCTTTCGTCTGAGCGCAGTTGATAGAAGGTCATCGGTGAGCCCGAGCCGAGTCGGGATGCATGCCCAGTCTGTGTCCAGGCTGATGAATACGGGTGTTTGCCTTGTTCCAAGGCATCCCAGAATTCGGCAAGTCCCCAAAAAGGGATGACCCCGTCAATCGAACCGTTGGCGGTTTCGAGATAACCCACATTCGCTCTCGGGTCACTGACCCACGAGGTCAAATTCAAAACATCGTAGACACGCTTGCCATTCAGATTTGTAGCGTTGTTGTCTTCCAAGGTTCCATACTTACTCTGGAAATCGCCCAGAAACACATTGACGCGACTGTTCGTCACGTAAGGCTTGAGTTCATTGGATAACGACCAATTGACGTAACCCTTGGAAGCCTGCCCGGACGTGATGATATCGCCCTGTTTGCAGGTGAGGTGGTTAACACCGCTGCCACCCATGGATCCCCCCAAAATGTAAACCCGAGAATTATCGATTTCCGCCGGGAATGCTGGGGGACTGCTTGCCAGCCAACGCACGACTTGCATTAGACGCTGTTCGGTATAGTTGACGACTTTTCCCGGGGGGGCGTTCTTCGCTTGAGTCGTCTCAAGAGACTCAGCGTGTCCGAACCACCAGGTCAGGCTGTAATCGAACATGGCGATGCTGACGCCATTGTTGATTGGGTAGCTGTAAGGCATGAAAACACCGCCCCAGGCAGAATACGCATGTAGCCGAATGGACAAGGGCGATGGTTTGGCGATCGCTTCTGGAATGCTTGCGGCGAACACATGCGCGTATCCGTGCATGTGGTCATCAATTCCGTTTGCGTTCCACGTCTCAAAGTCAGTGAAGAACACGAAGTAATGCAGGTTTTTCTCTTGGTAGACCAAGGTTGCTCCGGGCAGCCCCTTTTTCTCTTTCAAGGGCATCACCAGTGCATTCTGATTCGGTTTGATTATCGCGTCTTGCGAGGATGTCACGGCATAATACATCGTGGCATCCTGTTTGGTGGTGCGCACAAATAAACCGGTCCCATCGGGCAAACCCTTCGAACTGTCGAGGGATGATTCAATCTGAATTCGGTTCGCCCAAGGTTTGCCTTCAAACAGCTCACTGTAGATTTTACCTGCCTGCCCCTTGTGCGAAGTGAGATGGGGAAAGCGAAATCGGTTCGAACCTTTCGGAATCTTTGCGATCCACGTTCTGTTTTCGAGGCTTTTGATCGGAGTGACTGAGGCGTAGACGTAGTACCAGTCGGATTCATCTTCTTGCCAAGTCAAAAACGTCTGCCCCTCACGAACAAATGCACGCAAATCCTGAACTGCAGCAAAGACCGGAGGGTAAAACCCGGAAAACGCCAAGGCAACGCTAACCAGCAGTAACTTTTTTACGTTCATGAGTCTGGTTTGGCAAAACGAAATGATGTGCAAAGTAACGCTCGATCAAACGCCACGGTGAGCAGTGCTCGAGAACCGAATAGCCGATGAATGCGGTGATGGCAACGCTCCACTGGTCTTCGGTGTCATTGACGCTAAATTTTAACGTGCTATCGATAACACTGCCAAACCAGAGCGTGAAGAAGTAACTCAAGTTCTTTCGTTGCTGTCCAGTTCATCCACTTCGGTTTGTGGGGCATTCAGCTTTTCACGCAGAGTTTCTAGTTCGCGAAGTCTCGGGACGATTTCCCGCTCAACGAATCGTCGTTGGCATCGGGACTCGATGATGAGAGCGGTAGCCATCACCAGGACGACCGGAAGCATTGCCCAGTAAGAAATGCCACTGATGCCAAACACAATGATGACCAACAGGCTCGAGCCAAGATAGGGTGGGACGAACCCCAACATGATGTATGCTCGCGTGTTGATCTGATATTTGGTGCGATTGATCTCCTTGTCGAGATCATCACGAAGGGATGTCGTATCCTGGTTCTCTCGATTTTTCTGTTGTTTATTCCCGAGGTAAACCGACAGTCCGAATTGCAACCAGCAGAGCAACGCAACCAGTAATGCGGCGATTTCCCATCCGTACAAAGCTCGCGAAGAGCCAATGTTTCCCAACACGCCAGATTCGTTGAGAAGAAACAGGCCAGCGATTGCCGTGATCGCGACCGTGCAACTGCAGAAAGTCTGGAAATGCTGCCAAAAGATCACCCGCCGAAAGCGTTTGCTCTTGTTTCGCAGCGCGTTGTGGAGACCTTCTTCATTCACTCCGTACAAAGGTTGGTCGTGTTGTGAATTCCATATGATCTGGATGTCTTCAAATTCCATGTGCGTCTTCTTTCGTAGACTGTTCTGTAAGTCGTTTTTTGATGCGGTTCAATTTCACACCGACGTAAGTTTGTGAAATTCCCATGGTTTCACCGATCTCCCTGTAACTGAAACCGTCAAGCATCAAAAGCGTCAGTGAACGATCAATTTCATCAAGCTGTGCAATCTGTTCGTAAAGCCAGTCCAGTTGTGGATTCTCAACGTTGGCAGGTTGTAGCAGTGGCCGATCATCGGCCGTGATTGACTGGTGATTTTCACGGTGTCGTCGCTCTTTCTTTGACCATGCCATGGCGCAGTAGAGGGCAACGCGATAGATCCACGTGGTCACAGCAGAGTCACCACGATAATTAGGAATCGAATTCCAAACTTGGGTCGTGATTTCCTGAAACAGGTCGTCCTGGTCATGGGGAGTGAATGCGTAGGCACGCAAAACCTTGAACAGTAGGCCCCTGTGGTGGGTAAGCCATTCCTCGAAAATCTGCTGCTGCTCGTTGTGTTTCATCGTGTGGATCATTTCAACCTAACTTGTGATCCGGCACCGTGGGTTTATTACTGAACATTCGAAAAATCTCGCAAACAGGATGTGTAATTGAGAAAGACCTGATAAACGGAATGACCTGCGGCGTACTTGTTGGCGGGGACTGCGGCAATTTGATCGTTGGCATGAATCCTGACAGTCCGGTTTTACGAGACTTGTTTCTTTTCCCAGATAAAGTCATCGCATGTTGAATGCCGACGAAGATGTTTCCTTCTTCAAAGGTTGGCATTCGGGATCGGGATTAACGCGATGCTTGATGAAAGAGGGGACTTGTCCATTTGTGCCTGTATTTGTGGGATTGGCTGATTGCTGCTGATGTGATTCGACACATTTTGCTCCGGGTACGTCGGTTTAAAATTCAGTTGGGTTGCTTTATAAATGTGAAACGACAGGTTGAATGTGGCGGTTGGGTTTTTCGAGGAGCAAACGTGTGAGAATGTGGGACAGTTCATTGTGGTGCATCGCCTGCCTGAGTTTTTGTGCGTTCAGTTGGGGCGAGGTGGAGTCGTCCTTAGGGCAGGTTGCATCTGGGGCTGAAATTGCTTTTCAGGAACCTTGGATTGCTACGGACTTTGATGGTGCAGGCGGGCCTTTTGATTGCTGCAAAGAGCATCGTGTCTGGCAATCAGATGACATTTCCATCGAGGGAAAATCCGAATATTTCATTTCAGCCAACATTGAGTGTGTGGGTTTGGGAGGATTTGAAAGAGACGACTTTATCACTATCTCCTGTCGCGTCGGCGAAGGTGATTGGACACCGCTGATTAGTTTGCGTGGTGATTTTGAGCAATCAACCTTTAGTGCACCTTTCAGGCCAGACGGTGTAAATGTTCGATTCAGGATCGAAGCGGAGACCAGTTCATCTGACGAGATCTATAAGGTTCACCAGCTAAGTTTGAAGTGTGCGGTAGTCAGTCAAACTCCGGATTACGCATCAGATAGTGCCATTGATCCAAAAGCCGGGATGCAGACCGCGCATGGAACCCTCATCATCGATGGTGGGAATATGAAGCGTGAGCCGGATCAGACGACAGTACAAGAGTTCATCAAACAGGTGGGTGGCCTCGACCAGCCGATTGTCGTCTCTCCCACTGCCTCAGACGATTTGTCCGAGCGTGACTTTCAGGAATATACCGAGTCATGGATGAACGAGGTCGGTTTCAAGGACATGGCGTTCATGCATCCGCCTCAGCGTGATCCAAAGGTGGCTGGGACGGATGCCTTCGTTGAGGATTTGAAAAATGCGCGCGGTTTGTTCATGCGGGGTGGCCGTCAGTGGAGGCTTGTGGATGCCTATGGAAATGCCGATCAGCCAACCAAAACACTCAAAGAGATGTGGAATCTGCTTGAGCGTGACGGAGTGATCGCAGGCACTTCCGCAGGAGCGACGATTCAGGGGGATTTTATGCCTCGAGGTTTTACGAGGGGTAGTGGGCGGATGATTGCCAAAGAGGCGAAGCATCGAAAAGGGTTTGGCTTTTTGCCCAACGTTGCTTTTGATGTGCACGTATCTGCCAGAGGGCGCACGACCGATTTGCATCAGGTGCTGGATTACGGCCACAAGCATGGACAGGATCTGCTCGGGATCGGGATCGATGAAGATACGGCCATTGTGGTTCGAGGAAAAATCTTCCGGGTTGTCGGATCTGGTTGTGTTTTTGTTCACACGTTTGTGAATACTGATGAAGGTCATGATGTGCTTATTCTCAAGGCGGGTGATCAATACAATCTCAGCACTCGCGAGAAATTGGTTTCACCCCCCGATGCATAAGGTTTCACCGTCCGGTGAATCAGACGGCGCCGTTCATTTGATCGTCAGGCGGGGTCCATATGACGACCAAGCTGGTTTGCCCTACAGGAGCCTTGGGCTTTTCATGTGGTATCCAATTTTGCTCGCGTAATCCAAATGGCGTCGGCCAAATGGTTTTGCGGGTGTCGTGATTTTCGGTGGAGTGGTCTGGCTGTCACTTACTTTTCCTACCCTGTCGTAGAGAATCTGGGTGGTAAGCGTCTTCCTGATAGTCGCTTGAGATTGACAAGGTCTTATCTGTTAAAATCCCAGTTCGACACCCGTTGCAGTTCGGCTGAATCGATTTCCTCTACACCATTGAATCAGGATCCAATCATGAAGATGCTGAAGACCAAAATCCTTATCGCAGTCGGCTTGTGGCTATTTGCAACGAACGTTCATGCAGAGGTCAAGGTTGATAAGGATGTGTCGTATGGCAAGCATGAGCGGAATGTTCTGGATGTTCATTGGGACACTGACTACAAGAACGCTCCTGTTGTATTCACGATTCATGGCGGCGCGTTCAAAAATGGCAGCAAGGCTTATTGCAGCAAGGATATGCGTGATCTCTACATGGCGAAGGGTTGTATCGTCGTTTCGCCGAATTACCGTCTGAAGAAAGAGGGAACATCGATCACCAAGGACGATTGCGCTCTCGATGTTGCGATGGCAGTTGCGTACATCCAGGCCAATGCCAAAAAATACGGTGGTGATCCAGGCAGAATCGTTGCCACGGGTGCTTCTGCTGGCGGGTATATCAGTGCACAGATCGCCTACAACAAAAAATGGAACTGGCCTGCCGATGCCAAGTACAAACCGGAGAAACTCAATATCGTGGGTTGGTTTGGCAATAGTCCTTACTTGCCCCGCTATGTCGTGAGGGATTTGGGTGTCAATGACGCCCCCGGTTTCGTCATGTACGGGGGCAAAAAAGAACATCCCGCGACGCCAGCACAACAGGGTCATGCCATGCAGGAAATCTTCAAACAGAAGGGCGTGTGGAGCAAGATGGTCTCCATCGATTCAATGGGCCATTGCCCAGGCAAACGTGTGCTGTTTGCTCCTCGGACGCGGGACAAGGCGACCTACGAGGCTTTCAATCAGTTTCTCGATCTGGTTTGCTACGGCAAGGGAGAGCCCAAAGGCGGTGACGTGATCGAAGTGAAGCGTGAATGAATCAACATTGCTGAAGCAGGGGATCATCATCGAAGTCGACCGATTGCCTCATGCTTGGAACGGGAGTCCTTGGAATGGGTGTCATTGTGTCAGCAACGACGGCAGGTGAGAGAGCACCTGCTGCACGTCTTAATCATTAAGTGAGTTCGCCGGTCGTATCGGAAGTTCACAGAAGGTTAGTGCTGCGATGTTGTTTGCGCCCCGGATGATCGCATCCTCCTGTCTCCACTTCCCACCTCTGACGTAGGAGAGGGTCTTTGCCGTTGAAGGTTCGGCCAGTTTCAAAGTGAGGATTCTGCCGGTGCCGGAAACCGAGATCAGCTCAGCGGAAAGGTCATCGAGATAAAAGCGTCCGAGGATTTCACCGTCCCATTTTACATCCTGATCAAAAACGAGTTTGATTGCATCTTTTCCGGTGCCGGCATACGAAACACTCTGAATATTCGGCGGCGTGACAGGTGTTTTCGTTTCCACACCGTAGTTGAATTGATTGACCAGCGGAAATAACTGCCTTGCCATCGCCGCATAGCCTTCCGCCAGGAAGTGGCAGCCGCCGCCGGGGCGAATCCCGAGGGTCGACATGATGCTCATGTTGGAGAATTGACTGGGCAATTGTCTCTGCTGCTCACGCAGCCTGTCGTTTTCCACCGACCGACTGCCACATGCTCCCGGCCAGATCTGATGAATATAGTAGTGTTTGATGTTCGGGTAGTCTTCCTTCCAGGCTGCCGTCATGCGAAGGAAGTAGTCCTGGTAATTTACCCAGCCAAATGTGCCGGTCGCCCCTGACTCTCCTTGGTCATTTTCTCCCTGATGCCATAGCACGGCACGAACGCCATGCGTCAGTCTTGCTTGCTGTAAACGCCACAGCAGTCGGCCGTAGATGGTGGCCACATCTGTCGGATCAGCCTCGTTGCGTTGGTGCTGGTCAACGCGTGTTCCCCCTTGGGCACCATTGATGATACAGATGGGGATTTTGTGTTTTTCGATGAGCAGCTTGCCCAGCTCGACACCCCAATAGCCAATCTGTAAATGATGGTGGTTCTCACCGCCGTTGAAAGACAAGGCGTTGCCCCAGACCACATCTCGGGCTCTGTCTTTGTTTGTCGTGGGTGTACCAAAGCTGCGCAACCACGGACTTCTGAAGGGATGGACGACGCGTTGGTCTGTCCATGCTTCGGCATTGGATTGACCCTGAATGACAAAGACGTCACCGCAGACCAGATCGTCAGCCTTTTCGAGTACGGTTTCTACTTCACTACGCGTGATGCCAAACTCGGTGCGATAGGCGGTCAGTCCCGCCTGCAAATTTACGGCAAGGGAGTATTTGTTTTCGGAGCTGACCTGTTGCCGCTGCGTGTCGAGCAGTTGGTCGCCGGCATAGAGTTTCAGAAAAACGGAATCCGCTGGTTCTTTCAGCGTGCCTTTGTAGTGAAGGGTTCCTTGACCACGATCGTCGCGAGCGTAGAACTGGTGGTCCACTGGCTTTTCGTCGGTGTCAGCGGTGTGCACAACCCATGGATCATGATTCGGTTCGGTAACGATGATGCTGGCAGAATGTGAAATCGCGTCACCGCCATTGTCGAGGGCGAGTTCGACGCTCAGGGTGCCGCTATTCTGGGCTCGCTTCAAGACCAGCTTGCCCGCGTCTGTTTCGCTGACCGTGGCCATTCCCAAAATTTTCCATGAGTAGTTCAGGTCGCCAACACCCTCAGATTTCATCTCTGCAAGGTTGACGATTGAGGGTGAGATCTCCAGTTCATCCCTTCCATTCCACGTCTGGGGAACTTCGAGCGTGTAAACAGGATTTGGGATGCGTTCCCGGATGGTAATTGGGAGGGTGTGCGTCTTCACACCAGATTCCAACACCGCTTTGAAAAGCAAGTTGACCGTTTTGCTTTCGGCAACCCGTCCTGAGTTGAACTCATAGTTGAAGCGGTCGACAGCGAGTATTTCCTCCTTATCTCCATCCTGCAAAACCCAGTAGACCTTTCTGGCTCCTCCCGCTTTTGCTGACAGGGCGATTGAGGCCCCCTCCTTCATCACCAAGTTTGACTCCGAAACCGAGAAGACATTCCCATCCTGAACTAGTGGACCAACCAGCGAATGCAAAGGCTTTTGGTTCTCGACACAGAGTTTCAGCCAGTTGGACGAGCGGGCTACGGACTCGAAGCGTACCTCGTCCATGGCTCCATTGAATGGTCCACGTCCGTTCCCATGATCACCGAGGTCGACTGGCGTTGATGCAGGGGTGCTCAAGGTGCCGAGTTTGCTAACATCCTTGCTGTTGTTATCAATTGTTTTGTTGAGAACGCCATCAACATAAAAGCGAACCATGTTCTCCGACACGCTCAGCGCGATATGCCGCCATTGGTTGCGTGGCAGGGTAGTGGCGCCTCGGGGGTCAAAGCCGTAGAGATGAAAACGCGGTTGCCCTCTGCCCGTCATCGTGAAATACGACAAACCCATGTTCGGCTTCTGTCCGCGTTCCGGTTCACCCCAGCCACCAATCGACGCCTGAGCCCAGTTGTGGCTTTCGAAGTTTTTGGGATTTATCCATGCGGACATCGTCCGGTCGGCGTTACCCGAAGGCATGCAGGTCACCCGTCGATCCCGTTGGGATCCGGGAGGGCGGACGACAAGAATTTTGTTAATGCCAAACTCCTGGGCGTCACCGATGATGCCGCTGGTATTGGTGGTTGGCTTGTCGGGTCTGTTGAATCCGTCAAGATTGTTGGAAGTAGCGTCCTGCAGGTTATCGCCCAAGTGCCAGACACCGGCAAACCCTTGCGAGGTCTGGAATACCTGCTCGCCGTTGCTTTCGCTGGAAGCCTTGTCGTTGCCCCAATGCATCTTGATCGCCTGCTGATCATTGCCCTTGATGGTCGGGACCCGAACCCAGATCGCGGCATTGCCTGCCGACGCATCCCAGCCTTCAATCTGGTAGGCCAGTGGTTTGCCTTTGGCGGAGAATCGAATATCCTCGCCCTGAGGCTTTGCCTGACTGAAATCGAAAAAGTCCTGATTCAACCGGACCAGTAGCGGAAAGTCTTTCTCCAGCGCGGATGCGGGTAAATTCGCTCCATCGGGCGTTGTGACGATATACAGTGAGCCTGCGTGTTTCCAGTCAACATACTGGGCCGCCGTATACTGGGCCGCCGTTTCACGCAGTCCCACGGTGAGCATCGCCATCATGATCAAAAGGAATTTACAAGGCATGCCACTGTCCCATTAAAAAGTACGTTGCTTTGTGCCGTAACTATTCCGGCTTTTTACCGTCAAAGAAAGCTAGGCCGCCATGTCAGGCCCGGTTGCACCAACCGGTCGGAAGGGTGAGTAAAACCACAAGCCACCACTTCAACAGGAAACCTGATCCTAGCTCGCCCTAAGACGTGTTGTCTGTTCTGCAAAGCCTTGGTGCTTTACGTTAAACACGATACCTGAATGAATCTGAGGTGAGCAAGGAGGTGAACACCGCTTTGCAATTATCGCACATTTCGACATCGGCCCTATCGACATCGGCCCTATCGGCGTCGACCCTATCGGCGTCGACCCACGTTTGAGAGTCAGTTGCAATTTCATTGCGGACCACTTAGTCAAGCAAGGTGTGGCCAAGGATCGACTGACGGACCTGATTCGGATCAGCCGATCGCTGGACAAGGTCAAACGAATCTTTGCCGTGTCATTGAGGCATTGAAGATCCAATGCCTTATCAGAGATAGTTTTCTGAATTCCCGCATCAGGGCGAATCGAGCGCAGGCAGACAGGATGCGACGAGTTAGGTTATAATCTGACCTCGTTGCAGAGAATGGAATGCGTCGAGACGACCTCGAAGACGCGACTCGCGAACTCGATGGTTCTTCGAGCCGGTGATCCCTCCTTTAGTCATAGGTGGAGAACGGGCCCTTTTTAGGCGTGGGCAGAAAATGATGAGTTCAGGACGTTTCTTAATAGCGCTTGCCATTTGTTTGATGACAAGTGCTTTGTTAGCTTTCGAGAAACCCAATGTCTTGATCATTGGCGATTCGATCTCGATCAACTACACGCCGATAGTTCAGAAGATTCTGGCAGATGAAGCGAATGTAAAACGTGTGCCGGGGAACTGTCGATTCTCGGCTTACGGAGCTGAGCATGTTGAAGACTGGGCCATGGATGAGAAGTGGGCTGTGATCCACTTTAACTTTGGGCTCTGGGATTGGTATGGCTGGCAGCAGGGCACGAAAGCGACTCCGGGGAACTATCGCAGGAACCTGCAGCGGATCGTCGGGCATCTGAAGGCAACGGGTGCCAAGTTGATCTTTGCCACCACCACGCCGCCTTGCCCCGAGGCCGAACACAGTTCCGGAGTATTGGTGACGCCGGGCCGTGCGAAGGAGTTTCGTGATGTGGCTTTGAACGTGATGAAGGCCAACGGGATCGCAGTCAATGATCTTCATGGGACAATGTTCCCCGTGCTTGCGGAACATCAGACGGCCGCCAACGACGTTCATTTCAAACCATCGGGTCGGGATCTATTGGCGATGGAAGTGGCGGCGTCAATTCGTAATGCACTGAATCTGGAAGCGGTGGCTGGTGAGCGGCGACGCGCAAGTGAACCCGTTGGTAAAATGCTCACTGCTGCTGAAAAGCCCGGTTCCTTAAAGTCTGCGGTTCACGGGGTGGACGGCCCAGAACCAAGAGCAGTCGGATATGAAGAGCAGATTGCGCCGCTTTTGGAACAAAATTGCTACCGGTGTCACAACAAGGAGACGCATCAAGGCGATATCCGTCTTGACAACCTTTTGGCTGATCTCGCCCGTGAGCGTGAGCTGTGGGATAAGATCGAAGAACAGATTGCCACGAACGAGATGCCGCCTGAAAAACCTTTCTTGAGTGAAGATCAACGCGTCAAAATTATTGATTGGATCAGTACCCAAAAGGATAAGATCGATTGGTCAGCCTATCGACAGGCGGGGCATGTGACCTTGCCGATGCTCAATCGCAACGAATATGAAAATACCGTGCGTGCGCTGTTCAGTGAAAAGCACTTTCAAGACAGCGATACACATTTTGACTTTGCAAAAATCCTGTCCGATGACGGCGTTGGTGACACAGGGTTTGGTTCCGATCGGGACTCACCGTCTCTGGCAATGACCAGTGCGCGGATGGAGAAATATGTTCGCATCACAGAAGACGTGCTTGATTACTACCTCTACACAGACGAGACGATCACCTATCAGGCCGAAGCGGAAAAGATGAAGGCGACAACCGCAGTTTTGACGCCGACGGAAAATGGCATCATGATCAAGGCCAATCGCGACTCTCTCTACACTCGCTGGCAATACCCACGGACCGGTTGGTATCTCATCAATGTCAAGGCGTGGGGCGAACGCATTGATAACCGTGCCTGCGCGGAGATGGTCATTTATCTGGATCGTGAGGAAGTCGGCCAGATACGACTGCTTGCGACCAGAGCTCAGCCGGGTAATTACCGTTGCCTGGTATGGATTGAGAAGGGGCACCATACGTTACGTTTTCGCCCGCAGCGGGCGGGAATGACGCAAGAAGAGTCGCTGTTGCCGGTGCCACCACCTTTCCCCGATAAGCCGGTGATCGCTGATTTCAACGATCTGGGCCTGGGGACCGGCGTCTACATGTGCATGGACAAGATGTCAATTCGCGGTCCGCTGAACAAACTACCGCAAGACTTCAACCGGAATGAACACTATCGAGAAGGACTTACCGGGCCACCGACAAGGTCGATCATTACTCAACAAAACACCCCGGCAGTCGAAAGAAATAATGATCTTGCCTGGGAGAAGCAAACGGGGCTGACCATCAACCGCGAGGTAAGTCATGAACAGATTTCGAGCCAATACACTGATGTATGGGTCCTGCCACTGGTCAAGACAGACTTTTCCGAGCCACCGCCAGTTGCCAGGCTAATCGCTGCTGAGGGTGAAGGTCGCAGTGCCGCTCGACAGGTGATCAGCAGCTTTGGGAAAAGAGCATTTCGTCGCCCAGTCAATGCTGAGGACATTGACTTTTTTCTCAGGTTCTACGACGCGGAAGTCGCCACAGGTGCTGGGCATCGCGCAGGTCTGAAAGCCGCTTTGTTTGCCATCATGATCTCACCGGATTTCTTTTACCGTATACCGCAGACCAGTACCGCGACCCGGGAACGCCGATTGGACTCTTTTGAAATGGCCTCACGTCTTTCCTACTTTCTGTGGAATTCGATGCCAGATGAAGAATTATTCAGACTGGCTGAGGCCGGCAAGCTGACTGACCCCGACGTTATCGATGGCCAGGTTGTCCGCATGCTTCAAACCGCACAGGGAAAACGGATGGCGGGATTGTTTGCCAGGGAATGGCTGGGTTACCGTGAGTTGGGTGTGACGATCAAGCCCGATGATGCGCTATTCAAGAATACTTATTACGCCAGGAATGTTGAAAGCCTATTCAAGAATGAGACTGCAGCTTTTGTCAATCATATCTTCGCCGAAAACCGGCCGCTTGAGGAGCTTATCACGGCTGATTATGCGTTCTGGAACAAGGAGCTGGCTCAATATTATGGCGAAGCCAGTGAGGTCTCGGAAATTCTGGCGGCGTCGATCCACGGTTCGCCTGAAGTGAAGATTGCTGTGCCCAACGGAACGTATACGTTGCAGCTGCTGTTGTACGAGGGATGGATATCCCGGTCTGCGGAAATTGTCATCGAAGGCAAGACAATTCGCAAAGCGTACGACCAACTAAAAGAACAAGGCGGCACGTTCCGTTACGGAAGTGTGCTCAGGCATACGTTGACTGTGACCGACGGCAACATCGAGATTGAAGTCAAGTCGAACAACGACCCGAACACGCACATCGGCGGGTTGATTTTGTCGAAGCCACCAAGCCGCGACTCGTCAGCTGCTGGTCCTGAGCGTAAGCACCAAGTGTCTGACGGTTTGCGGCCTGCGCATATTCTCGAGAACGAATCGGATCTCGACCTTGAGGGTGTCATCAAGGCGATCAATTTCGGTCAGACGAGAGACGTGCAAATCGGGAATGTGCGATTCGTCGCTGCTGCGGCCAATTCCACGGTTGACGCAGTGACCAACAAAGCGGCCGGCGATGTGTACTCGGGTGAGTATGCTCAGAAAATTCCGCAGATCACCGTTGCAGCGCTCCCCGATACGAATGACGACCTGATCAAGGTGCAACTCCCGGTGAATTCCAGTCGTGGCGGCTTGCTGGGTATGGGCAGTATTCTGACTGTGACCTCGCACCCGACCCGCACGTCTGCCGTTGACCGTGGATTGTGGGTTTATGAGAAGCTATTTGGCAAGCATCTTCCCGATCCGCCAATTGTCCCGGCTTTGGACGAAGGAACGGGAGAAGCAGGCGCGAGTAGGACGTTTCGTGAGGTTCTTGAGAAGCATCGCGCGGACAGGCAATGTGCTTCCTGCCACAATAAGATAGATCCGATTGGCTTCGGTCTGGAGAATTTTGACCCCATTGGTCGTTGGCGAAACATCGATGGCGGTAAGTCGATTGATGCTACGGGTGTGCTGCCCGACGGCGGGGCCTTCGACGGCCCGGGCGAACTGAAGCAGAATCTGGTCAAAAACAAAGCAGATTTCTATCGCAATATGGCACAAACCGTACTCACCTACGCACTCGGCCGCAAACTAGAATTTTATGATCGCCCGGAAGTCGATAAGATTGTCAAACAGCTCATTGCGACGGACGGCCACAGTCACGAGCTATTCAAGATGGTGGCAAAGTCCTATCCCTTTACGCACGCAAGCAGCAACAAATTCGTAGAGGAATCAAAATGAAACAAACCAGACGAACAATGTTGCGTGGCCTTGGCGGCGCTGTCATTGGACTACCTGCTCTTGAGTGTTTTGGTGAAGTGACTGATAAGACACAGGCGCCGGTGAGATTTGGTGCGATGTTCATGCCCAATGGAGTCAACCCTCCCGATTGGGTGCCCAAGGGAGTCGGTGAGGACTTTGAGCTGTCACCGATTTTGGCGCCGTTGAAAGATCATCATTCGAACATCACGGTTGTTTCGAATTTGATGAATGAAACTCCGAGTTCGGATCACATCAAACTGACATCGGCTTTTTTGTGCGGTCAGAATCATGTCGGTCAGAAATCGGAAGCTTCGATTGATCACCTGATTGCTCAAAAAATCGGGGGCAGCAGTCGAGTGCCTCATCTGCGTCTTGGCACTGAACCGCCGAGAGCCCAGGGGTACCTGACCTGCAGCAATGTCAGTTGGAATGAAGACAATGTCCTGCTCGCACCTGAGCTGAATCCGCGAGTCGCTTTTGATCGAATGTTTCGCGATTTCAACAGCCCGGAGGTGCGCCGCAAGGCGCTCAGCCAACGCAGCATTCTCGATGCTGTACTGGATCGGTCCAGATCGCTCAATAAGGATTTGAGTTCATACGACAAGGAAAAAATGGACCAGTATTTTTCTTCGATCCGTGAACTCGAAGAACGACTCGACAAAATTATCACTCCACCAGCAAGGGTCGCAGGTGGGTGGACACCCTCTTTATCTGCAAACAGCACCATGAAATTGCGGCCACCTGAGGAAGTGCCGGATAACGCTGAAGTGTATATGGATGCCCTGATCGACATCATGATTCTCGGGATGTGGACCGATACCACTCGCGTTGCAACTCTGATGATGGGGCACGGGCTCAGCCGAAAAAACTTTTCTTTCCTGGATGGAGTCAATAACGATCACCACGTTACATCACATCACCGAAACGATCCGCAGCTGCTGCGCGAGTACCAGATTATCAGCCGTTGGCATGTTCAGCGACTCCAACGCATGATGGATAAGATGGCCGTGATTGATGAAGGCGGTCGAAGCCTGTTGGACAACACTCTGATGCTTTTCGGTGCGGGGATGTCACAGGGGAATACACACAGCGGAGTGAATATCCCTATTCTGCTTGCCGGTAAAGCCGGTGGTGGCATGAAGACCGGACGACATATACAAGCGGCTCAGAATACTCAACACAGTAACTTCCTGCTCTCAGTTCTTCAGCAAATGGGCGTCGAAAGAGACCGGTTCGGTATGAGCACCAGCACGGTTGACCTTAGTTAAAGCCGTATCCGCTGGTTGCCACGAATCTCACGAGGTTGAGTATCGCTCAACGGAAAAAATTCATGATGCTCAGTAACAATCACAACCTGACTGCCGCGTTCATGATTGCGCTGTCAGTGTCGATTGCTGGCGTGGCGAACGGAGCGACTGGGCGTGCCTTTTTGGCTTCCCATTGCCTGAAATGCCACGATGCAGAACAGCACAAGGGCGATATTCGGCTCGATCAGCTTGACTTGCCTGTGACGGACGCCAACCACGAGCTGTGGGAGGAGGTCGTGCATAACATCCAGCGGGGCGACATGCCGCCCAAGGATGCCAGGCAGCCCAGTAAGGAGGAACGCAGGACGTTCCTTTCAGGGCTCATTGAAAAACTAACGAAATATCAGGTTGATGCGAGCGGGCGACAGGATCCCTTGACACGCCTGACCAATATTCAGATTGCGCACAGTCTTCAGGATCTATTGCCAACGCACGAGCATATTGCCGACCAGTTGATCGGTGATCCGGTCGATAAGCACGGTTTTTCTCGCCAGACGGAACTCGATCTTTCCGGTTCCTACCTGCAGCTTTATACCAATGCACTTGAGCAGATCATCGAGCGGGCGATGCCAAGCATCGAATCGTCACGCCCGAATGTATTTCGGATTGCAGGCAACGATTGGGAAAAATGCCACTGGGCGGGTGATAACTACCTTTATCTGGGACATCGCCGGTTGTACGAGGGGCCGAAATGGATCGGTGATGATTTTGAGATCCCAATACCGCCCAAGCACGAGTACCGTATGTTTCTGCGAGAAAACAGAAGCAAGGGCAGGTTCCGTATCAAACTAACGTTACGGAACGAGCCGCCAACCTGCGGGTACGGAGAGCATTTTCTGATCAAACCCGGGGCAGCTATCGCCAAACCGGTTCCTGATCACGAGGTGGCGAAGAATTTCAACATGCCTCGCACAGTGCAAATTCCGGAGGCTGGTGTCTATCAGGTGGATGTTTTCTTGAACCCACCAACAAGAGAGACATTCAAAGGTGATGCTGCAAAACTTCAGCAGGGGCTGGTTGCTGCCTGGGGACTTAATGGTGATGCCCTGAGCGAATCCAATCCTGGCGAAATGGCGGGGCAAGCCGTGGGCGGTGCGCAGTTCGTTGATTCACCCATTGGTACGCAGGGAAAGGCAATCTCTTTGGATGGGAAGGATGATGCGGTAGTGATCCCACGCAACCCCCTGATGAACGTGGGGAACGGAGATTTTACCGTGGCGGCGTGGATCAACCCAAGCGAACTGCGGCAAGCGGGCATCGTTTGCCTGGGCCGTTACAACTGGGTCCATGGATGGTACATGGATATGCTTCAAGGAGGCGTGTTACGGATTGAGACCGTCAGCCCTGCCAATCAATCCAATGGGACCGTGGCTACAAAGCCTGGCATCCTCAGAGCAAACACCTGGCAGCACGTGGCGGCGGTGGTACAGCGGGGCGAGAAGCAGACACGATTGTACGTCAACGGATTCGAGGTCGCCTCAGGAACCGTTGCCGCGACTGATTTGGACAATCCGACGGTGGCCATGCACCTTGGTCGGATACAGGGTTCCCGGCTTTTCAAGGGGCAGATGGACGAGGTCTGTTTTTACAATCGAGCTCTCGACGTCAAGGAAGTTCAGGCCCTCCTGGAACCAGGAGAACAGTTTGTGCAGGGGCGCCCGGAACCCCCTCAGGAACTTACTTTGAATTTGGGGGGGCGTGAATTTTCCGGCCTCAGTCATCAACCGGCATTTTTGGGTGTTCGATTACCAGCGGGACCACTGCAGGTGAGCGGTCGCGATGGAGAGGGCTTGAACCCTTATTGGATAAACCTTACTCCGATGCCGGCAGAGAGTGAGTTTGCTGCTGAATATCGTAAATTTGAACAACGGGACACTGCTCGCACGCCGCAGGAAATCGGCGTCTACATGGATCAATCCGGTGCACATCCTTACAAGTTGGTAGCGCCTGTCACGGTCCCTGTCAAAGAAGGTCCGCAGCACTTTGACGTCTTCGGTACGCTTGAAGACCACCTTGGCGTGGTTTCGGATCCGATCGTGGACAACGATCGGAGTCCTGGTTACTGGTTGAAGTTCCGTACACTCGCGATTGTCAATCACAACAAGCTTGAAGGTTTCACGCTGCCGTCACGATTCAGTTGGACCGAACCGATTTTCCTTGTGCGGCCCGATGAACAGTGGATCAAGGCGTTTGGCCATACTCCCGGTCTGATTCCTTCGGCAAATGGAAACAATGGCACGCACGGCAACGAGGCAAAGGGCCCCGCGGTTTATCCCGAGGCGATGAAAACACATGGCCATGTGGTCATTGAAAAGGTGGAGTTCGAAACGCCGTTCTCTGAGACTTGGCCACCAGCAGCAGTTCAGGCGTTCCTGACGGACGGGAAACTGGACGGAAGACAAATGCCGGGCAAGTTGAAGCTGCTCGCGGAACGGGCTTGGCGCCGGCCCTTGTCCAAAGCCGATGCGATTCATGTTGAGAGAATCTGGGCTGAGGAAATCACTTTTGCCAGTAATGAACTCGAAGCATTGCGAAGCTCGATCGTCACGATACTAAGCGACCCACGTTTTCTCTATCTACGTCAATCAGACAACTACGACCTCGTCTCCCGTCTGTCTTATTTCCTCTGGAACGGTCCGCCGGATACACAGTTGATTGCGTTGGCGGGTGAGCATGACCGGCTTGATGACTCCTTAATCGAGCAGCAGGTGGATCGCCTGCTCGCCGACAGACGCGCGCGGCGCTTTATCGAAGACTTTGTATCGCAGTGGGTCGACTTTACCCGTTTTGATCAGGTCGCCGTCGACCCGAATTACTATCCAGCATTCAAAGATCGTGGTGTGCGAATCAGAGAATACATGAAACAGGAGTGCGTCGAATTCTTTGCTCATGTTCTCAGCAAAGATTTGAGTTGTTTGAGTTTTCTGGAATCTGATTTCGTGCTGGTCAATGAGACACTGGCAGAGCATTACGGCATTGCCGATGTCTTCACGCCGAGATTTATGCCCGTCGCTGCGCCCAAACATCGAGGCGGTGGCGTGCTGGCTCAGGCCGCGATCATGCTGGCTCAATCTGATGGGCAGGATGCCCACGCAGTCAACCGCGGTGTCTGGATACGGTCCCGTCTGCTGGGTGATCCGCCGTCCGACCCACCGCCAGACATTCCTTCATTGCCCGAACCATCCGATGATGCCAAAACCGGACCCGTATCAGCCAGGCAGAGACTGGAGCTGCATCTCAAGGCAGGCACAACATGTTACGATTGTCACAAGGATATCGACCCCTGGGGAATTGCCACTGAGGGTTTTGATGCGGTCGGCTTACCGCGAACTACCATTCAAAAGGCTGGTCCGGTAGTAAAGAAAGTCGTGATCGACGAACACGAGATTGACGGACTGTTGTCGTTGAAGCAATTTCTGCTCAAACATGGCCATGAGCAGTTCGCGTATGGTTTTACTCGCCACATGCTTTCGTATGCCCTGGGCAGGCCGCTCACATTTCGCGATGAGCGAATCGTACGGGCTTTGCAGTCAGAGTTTGAAGAAAGCGGATACAGCATGCGGACCCTGATCAAATCGATTGTCACATCAACGGTGTATCAGCATGGTTCGCAAGCAGATATTCAAGACCAGTCGATTCAAGAATAATCGTTGCCCCCACGTTGGCAGCAGAGAAGGAAGGCAGGCATGGCGAAGAGAACAGAGATTCATCGGCGTACGTTCCTCCGTGGTACGGGTGGCGTGGCATTAAGTTTGCCGCTGTTGGAATGCATGGCGCAAGATCCGGAATCCGAGGTTCCCAGACGCTTTCTGGGGCTTTATGTGGGGCATGGATTTGCCCTGCATGGGGATTGGGGCTGGTACCCGAACCTGGTGGACGGTGAACTGCGTTTCGGCAAGTCAATGGCAGCCTTTGCCCCTCACGCCAAACGTATCACCGTTGTAAAAGGGCTGGAGCATCCCCAGTGCGTGAGTGCCGGTGGACACAGTACGGCCGATTCGTTTCTGACCGGAAGCAATCCGTCCACTGCGGTGAAAAGCCCGTCAATCGATCAGGTTGCTGCGATGACGCACGGCCATAAAACGCGTTATCCGTGCCTCGTGCTTGGCAATGAAGGTGGCTTAGGTGGAGAAGGGAGATCCAACACGCTTTCGTACAATCAGTTTGGCCGGGGCATTCCTTCCACCAATGACCTGCGTGGATTGTATGACGCGATGTTCAATTCCGATCCTGCGTTGCGGAAAAAGCAACGGCAGCGACTGGGCAAAGATCAACGTCGTGTTGATCGTGTTCTGGAATCGTATGGCGAGATGAAACAGCAGATCGGTCGCGATGACTCGCGTAAGCTGGAACACTACATGCACGCTCTGCGCGAGGTGGAACAGGAGATCGAACGCATGGAACGCTGGGCCGTCATGCCCAAGCCGCAAGTGCCTGCCGATGGACTGGCGCTCAATGCCTCGGTAGAAGATCCGGGGGCTTTCATTCGCACGATGTACAGCCTCATCTACCTTGCCTTCAAGACAGATTCCACCCGTTATGCGACCTACATGCTGCAAAGCATGAACAGCAGCAAGTGGGACAACATTCCGATCGCACTCGGTCTGGGGGGCACGCACCACGTGCTTGCGCATAACGCAGTGCAAGGTGGAGGCCACTTGGAAAAACTTGGGAAGTACGACAAGTTTCAAGCAGACCTGCTGGCGGAGTTCATCACGAAACTGGCGAACACGCCTGAGGGCGATGGAACCATGCTCGATAGCACGGTTGTGCTGTACGGCAGCAGCAACAGCCAGACACACGTCAATACCGATTATCCGTTGATGCTGGTGGGTGGTGAGAAGCTCGGGCTTCGACAGGGAGATCTGCATGACTTTGGAGAAAAAACGCCGCCGCTGTCCAGCCTCTACCTGACGCTGCTACAGGCATTGAATGTACCCACCAGACAATTCTCCGACAGCAGCGGGACTCTTTCGGAAGTCATGGTTTGATCCAGCATATTCTACGAACCCTCGGACTCTAAAGACTGACAGATGAAGCTACGGATTTCGGTTGTTCTCGGGATTTTTGCCGCATTGCTCAACCCGGACGCTACAGCCGAAAAAAAGCCATTCGTCCCAACGTCGCTGTCATGAGGGTCGATCATGTTGGGTTTGCGGGGTCAAGCATCGCTTGTGATCGCAATCCCCATGACAAGACGCTTGGCATGAACTGTCTTACGCAGGGGGGAATGCACCTTATTGGCCTCAGGACCAGTGGCACAATTTGCTCCTCCCCAACGCGGGTTGGTCTGCTTGCAGGGGGTAAACCGCAGCGGGCGAGAAGCGAATCCGTTATTCTTACCCGCTGTGAAACACCATCGCACTGGGAGGGGGTGCAGAAGTCTGAGGTAACTCTCGTTGAGTGTTTCAAGGATTCCAGCGACTCTGCCGGTGCAGTCGTCATAGGGCATCTCGGTTCTGAAGCGAGACAGTCGAAGAACGCGTCGACAAGGGCACCGTCGGGCCATCCGGCTTTAACAATTCTCTGACTTGCAAAGTAAGTTGCGAGCTTAGCTCTTATCTCACGATTCTTAAGCGTGGGAAAGACAAAGCTCAATTGAAAAGAAGATGAGTAAAGCTGGCATGCTAAAACCTGACACTAGCAAGAACCGTTCGGTTGTTCATCTTTGGACGATATTGGTTGTTGCAATGTTGTCTTGTTCCGCTCAGGCCGAGGAAAAAAAAGACATTGCGTTTCTTGGAAATTATTGCGTGAAGTGCCATGGGGCAGAACAGCATCAGGGCGATGTTCGGCTGGATCAGCTTGCCTTGCATGTAACTGGCGACAATCATTACCTGTGGACAGAGATCGTGCACAACATCCAGCGTGGCGAAATGCCGCCCAAGGATGCCAAGCAGCCTGCAGAAGATGAACGCCGGGCGTTCCTTGCTGTGGCAATTCCGTTATTGACGAGATATGAGGCGGACTTGAAGCGGTCGCGGGATCCCCTGATCCGCCTGACAAATAATCAGATCGCACATAGTCTTCAGGATTTGCTGCACACAGACCAACATATCGCTCACGAACTCATTGCCGACCCGGTCGATAAGCATGGCTATTCGCGGCAAACAGAGCTTGGTCTTTCGGGTGCGTATCTTCAGCTCTACGCAAAGTCGGTTGCGCGAGTGGTCACGCGTGCGATCCCCGATCCTGAGGCACCCGCCCCGGCAGCATATCGAGTGTTGGGGAGCGATTGGGAGAAACGCCACTGGGCGAGTCATTTCGCCATGGCCACCGGCAGGCGACGTCTCTACGAGGGGCCGCAATGGTTGGGCGACAAGTTTGAAATCCCCCTGCCGCCAAAGCATGAACATCGCATGTTTCTGCGTGACAACCGCAGCGAAGGTCGCTTCCGGATCGCATTGACTGTGGTGAATGAACCGCCGACCTACGGGTACGGAGAGCATTTTCTCCTCAAATCTGGGTCCGCTATCGCCAAACCTGTTCCTGGTCAGGAGGTGCTGGAAAATATCACCGAGGCGCGGACAGTGCGAATTCCCAACGATGGGATCTACCAAGTAGATGTTCTCTTGAATCCACCGAGGCATGTGGCGGTTGCAACGGATGCCTCAAGACTTCAACAGGGATTGGTGGGTGCCTGGGGCCTGAATGGCGATACGCAGAACGCATCCCAGCGTAAGGAATTGACAGGGCAGCTGGTGGGCGGCGCACAGTTTGTCGATTCACCGATTGGTACCGACGGCAAAGCAGTTTCTCTGGACGGCAATGATGATGCGGTGGTGATCCCGCGCAACTCTTCGATGGATGTGGGGAAAGGTGATTTCACCGTGGCGGCATGGATTAACCCAAGCGAACTGCGGCAAGCGGGCATCATTTGCCTGGGCCGTTACAACTGGGTCCATGGATGGTACATGGACATGCTTCAGGGTGGTGTGTTACGGATTGAGACGGTGAGTCCTGCCAATCAATCCAATGGGACGGTAGCTACAATGCCTGGCACCCTCAAGGCAAACACGTGGCAGCATGTGGCGGCGGTGGTGCGGCGGGGCGAGAATCAAACACGAGTGTACGTCAACGGTTTCGAGGTCGCCTCGGGAACCGTTGCACCTACCAATCTGGATAATCCGAACGTAGCTTTACACATTGGCCGGATACAGGATTCCCAGCTTTTCAAGGGGCAGATGGACGAGGTCTGTTTTTACAATCGAGCGTTGGATGTGAAGGAAATTCGAGCCCTGCTTGAACCTGGTGAACAGTTTGTGCAAGAGCCCACAGAACCGCCACAGGAATTGACTTTGAATTTGGGTGGGCGTGAATTTGATGGAACCATTCATCAACCGGCTTTTTTAGGACTTCGCCTACCGGCGGGGCCACTGCAGGTGAGCGGTCGCTATGGGGATGGCTTAATCCCTCATCGCATAACTATCACTCCAATGCCTGCAGAGAGTGAGTTGGCTGCTGAATATAGAAAATTTGAACAGCGGGGAACCGCTCGTACGCCGCAGGAGCTGGCGATCTATCTGGATCAGGGCGTCGACAATAAGCTGTACAAGCTGGTTCAGGCAATCTCGGTGTCCCCCAGGGAAGGCCCCCAGCACTTTGAGATCTTTGGCAACCTCAGAGACCATTTGGGGGTTTCGACGGATCCAATCCTGCCGGACGAGCCACAACCCCATGATTTTGTAAAATTCCGCACGCTCATCATCGCCAACCACAACGAACTTGCTGGATACCAGATGCCCGCCAGGGTGCGCATGACGGAGCCATTCTTCTGTGTGCGGGCGGATGATCAATGGATTAAAGCATTTGGTTACAAGCCGGGGCTGGGTGGGTCTAATCTTGGTGACTCCAACGAGGAACGGTCACGTGGCGGGGCGCCGGTATATCCCGAGGTGATGAAGACGCACGGGCATGCAATGATCAAACAGATCGAGTTTGAATCGCCCTACTCCAGGAGCGGGCCGCCGATGGGTAGTGCTCAGTTCCTCGACCAGGGCCGGCTCACACCTGAGAGCTTGCCTCAGAAGCTGAAATCATTCGCTGCCAGGGCATGGCGACGACCTTTGGATCCCGCAGAGGCGACCTATGTTGAGAAAGTGATTGCCGAGGAATTGGCCGCAAACGATTCGGCAATCAATGCTTTGCACAAGGTGGTGGTCACGATCCTCTCGGACCCGCGATTCCTGTATCTTCGTCAATCAAACGAATACGACCTCGTCTCGCGATTATCCTATTTTCTCTGGAATGGCCCACCCGATGAAACCTCGCTGGCGCTGGCCGCGTCGAGCGACGGGATTCCCGCCGCCGCACTTGAACGTGAAGTGGATCGGATGCTGGCGGACCAGCGGTCGAAACGATTTATCGAGAACTTTGTTGCAGATTGGATCGGATTCACGAAGTTTGATCAGACGGCCGTTGATCCGAACTTCTATCCGCAGTTTCGCACCCATCTCAAAGACTACATGAAGCAGGAGAGTATCGAGTTCTTCTCTGAGATACTTTTCAAAGACCTGAGTTGTCTCAACTTTCTGGAATCGGATTTTGTGATGGTCAATGCGGCGCTCGCTGAGCATTACGCCATCCCGGAAGTGCATACCCAGAGGTTTGTACGCGTTGCCGCGCCAAATTCTCGCGGAGGTGGCGCGTTGGCTCAGGGATCGGTCCTGCTTGCGTACTCCACCGGCCAGGATGCGCACGCGGTGAATCGCGGCGTCTGGATACGTTCACGCCTGCTGGGTGATCCGCCGTCTGATCCGCCGCCAGGCGTGCCATCGCTACCGGCACCGTCCAGTGATGGCAAACCTGGTGGTCCTGTATCGATCAAGCAGAGATTCCAGTTGCATCTCAAGGCAGGTACAACGTGTTACGACTGCCACAAGGATATCGACCCATGGGGCATTGCCGCGGAAGGCTTCGATGCGGTGGGCGTACCGCGAACGTCCATTCGGAATGCTGGCCCGGTGGTCCAAAAAGTCGTGATTGACAAACAAGAGATCGACGGCCTGCTTCCCTTGAAACAATTCCTTCTCAAACACCGCCACGAGCAATTCACTTCTGGTTTTACTCGTCACATGCTTTCCTATGCTCTGGGCAGACCGCTCACCTATCGTGATGAGCCTACGGTATTGGCTTTGCAATCGCAGTTCGAAGAAAGCGGATACGAAATGCGGGCATTGATCAAAGCAGTCGTGACTTCATCTGTCTTTAGAACCTTTAAGTAAGGTTTCACCCCTTAAGTCTCACGACACCAGCTACGTCCGCCTCGAATTCATTTGCCTTAAGGAATAGAAAATTAACCAATGAGACCTACGGTATTGATATTCGTAATTGCGTCCGCCGCAATGGTTCACTCCGCTGAACCCATCGATATCGGTTCGCGTCGCGAATTGTTTGTTGATCAGTACTTGGTCGAGAAGTTCGACGGCGCGCG
>PKCN01000420.1 GCA_002862205.1 Planctomycetaceae bacterium
AGGTTGAGATGAACAGGTTGAGATGAACAGGTTGAGATGAACAGGTTGAGATGAACAGGTTGAGATGAACAGGTTGAGATGCAGATGGAGAGGGGGAGGTCGAGATTGACAGGAGACAGGATGTGGGTTGCCCAGCAAGCAGCCACGTTTTTCTGAGGCCCACGAGCGATCCTGTCTGTAACCATGTGGCGAACACAGGAAACAGGCGACGGTAATGGCAGTCCTATGCCAGAAAATAACGTTTCGCTGAAATGTCGCTGGAATGCAAACAGGGATTCGACGCGAGTGATTGCTAGGGTATGGTCACTGCCCTAGAATGCCCGCAAACGCATGAACTTTCGTGCTTCTGCCCTCATCTCTGCCAAACTTCAGATACGACCTTGATTGCAGCATTCAAATACCGGTTGTCGGCATGTTTTCCCGTCCTGTTGACCGTGGTGATGGTTTTGGTTGGGGCCTGCCAATCTCGCTTCGCTATAGCACAAACTGCGCAGCCTGAAGCGGCAGGTTCGGTTTCAGTACCTTCGGTTCCAGTACCCTCGGTTACAGTGGCCAACGCAGGTGCGTCGCGGCATGTGCCTGGGCGTTGGTCAACCTTGAGTGTCAACGGTCTGAACAAGACTGGAGAAGACGCCGAGGAAATGAGCGTTGTGACGGTCGGCGAGAAATCGAATCTTCAATATGGTCGAAGGTTGTGGATCCCAGCGGGCTCAAAAAGACAATCATGGTTGTCGATCGAAATTCCAGCAGAGATTTCGGAATCGGTTGATCCGAGGAGGCAAGCGGCAGGAATCTACACTGAGTTGACCACGATGCAACTCAAGGAAACCTCGCGTGGCGAAGAGTTTAAAGCCAACGCAGTTGGGATGCCCAAGGGTAAGCGACGTTTGTTGCTTTCCAGTGAGTCTTACCGAACCGGTCGACTCATCTCTCCGCGGTTGAGCACACAGGATGCGGAATATGCTGCTGCGGTCATCAGCCGAACTTTGTATGCGGCATCTGACAGTCAGCGCATGGGTGAACAGGATCTTGGGATGGTTGATCTCAATCGTGGATTCATCCCGCCAACGTCCAGACCGCTGGATCCTCTCGATCAGTTGATCATTGCCGATGATGCCATTCTGGCGGATACCGTTGGAGTGCGGCGTATCAGGTCGTGGCTCAACGGCGGTGGTCGTTTGTGGGTGATGGCGGATCAGATCAGTCCGGAATCGGTTCGGAAATTACTTGGCGATGCAATGTGTTACAGCGTCATCGATGAAATTGAACTCAATGATTATCAAATCTGCGTTCGCGCGCAGCATGCTTCTGCCCAGGATGAATTCACTGAAATGAGTTTTGACAACCCGATTCACATGAGACGGGTGATTGTGGATACAGACGATATCATCTGCGAGGTGGACGGTTGGCCAGCTGCGTTCTGGAAACAGGTGGGGCAAGGGGAGGTGCTGTTCACAACCTTGGACGCCAGAGGTTGGCTTTCTGATGCGACGATCTCACCACCGTTGCAATCTGTCGCAAGACGATTCTTTGTCTCAAAGCTCGAACCGCCCGTCTACGTTGCGGAAGTGTCGGAGGTGCTTGACGGTGAAATTGGGTACCAGATTCCGAGTCGGAAATCGGTTGCCTGGGTGCTGTTGCTGCAAGTGTTTGCGGTCGTCATCGGGGGAATCTGGTTGATGCTTCGTAAACAGCTCCAGAGGCTTGCTGTTTTGGTGCCTGTCTCAGCGTTCGCTGCCATGATAATTCTGGTCGCGATGGGAAAACAGAATACTTCGCAGGTGCCATCAACCATCGCGACCGGACAAATTGTCCGGACCACACCCGACAGTGCAACTGCAGGTGTAAGTTCAGTTTCCGCCATTTACAGTCAAGAAGAACGTCCTTTGCCGCTTGCCTCCAATGGTGACAGCACAACCCACCTCGTCGGTCAGGATGGCGGTGCGACTGAACGTGTTGTTTGGGACGATGCGGGAGGGGCCAGATGGTATTTTGTGAATCAACCTCCTGGCGTAGTTCAGCATGTGGAAACCGAGTCGGTGGTCGAAATTGACAGACCTTGGAATGCAGTGGGACGTTTTACCCCCGACGGGTTTGAAGTCACGATGGATGGGTTGAACCCGGACGCGTGTGAAGACACCTTTGTGGGGACCTTGGGGACTCCGGACTTGTCTCTGATTGAGGTCGGCGAGGCGACCGATGGTTATCGGGGTAATGGAATTTTGGTTTCAGGCCGTTTCATCAGCAGTAGCGTGCTCTCGGAAAAACAGCAAATGAGGCAGGGATTGTTGCGCGAGTTGTCGGGGAATGAGGCTGGGTTCTTCACCGCCGAGCCTGCACTGATCACTTGGACAAAACCGCTCGACATTGGGCTCGAGTTTGGTGAGGGGTATGAAAAAGTTGGTTGGTCTCTGGTTTCGATGCCTTTGCGTTTTGAAAGGACACCGCGGCAGACGGCTTTCAAAGTGCCATCCACCTTCGTGCGTCAGGGGCCGCTGTTGGGCGAGATTGGATCAAGCTTCTTTAATGTGACCACAGGAAAGTGGCTGGATGACCTGCTTAAACCGGGGCAAGTCGGCGTTCGTTGTGTGGTCCCCCAGTCGGTCATGCCTTGTGAATTGGCCAAGGCGACCATTGATCTGGTCATCAAGGCTCCCGGTAGAACTGTGGCCATTCGAGGCTACGTCGACGATGAGTTCAAGACACTCAAGGAATTCGAGAACCCGATCGGCGCAGTCCAGTTCTCGATCGTTGACCCACAAGCTCTGGGCCTGGATGAAGAAGGTGGGTTGCGGTTAGGGATCGAGGTGTCTGAATCAACTGAGCAGAGAGACGCGGCAGCAAATGACGACGGAACAAGCGTGGTCAAGACGGAACCCGTACGGAACACTTGGGGAATTGAGTCTTTGCAAGTCAGCCTTGAAGGCGTTGTGAAGTAACCCAAATATACAAATAGCGGATTGGAAACGGAGATGTCAGTGAGTGAGAGTAATGCGGTCATACAAATTGACCAACTAACAAAACAATACGGCGAGTTTACCGCATTGGATTCGTTGTCCATGGAGGTGCGCCAAGGGCAGATTCTCGGTTTCATCGGTCCTAATGGCGCCGGTAAAACCACGACCATCAAAATTCTTGTGGGATTACTCAGGCCCACTTCGGGCCGCGCTTCTATCGCTGGTGCGGATTGTGTGACTGAATCCCGGAAGATCAAAAAATTGGTGGGGTACATGCCGGATGATTTCGGTAAGTACAACAATATGCGGGTCAGCGAGTATCTGGACTTCTTTGGCGCTGTTTATGGGATCTCACGTAAACCCCGGTTGAAACGTGTTGATGAGGTGTTGGAGATCGCAGGGGCGACCTACATGAAAGATCTGTTTGTTGATGCCTTGAGCCGTGGAATGCAGCAGCGTGTTGCCCTGGCAAGAACCATGATGCATGACCCAGAGGTATTGATTCTCGATGAACCCGCGAATGGTTTGGATCCGCAGGCACGGATCGACATGCGAACGCTGCTTCTAAGACTCAGTGAAATGGGCAAGACGCTGATTGTCACCAGCCACATTCTTCCGGAACTCGCTCGTGTATGCGATGTGGTTGCGATGATCACGAAAGGCAGGATGCGAGCATTTGGCACGGTCGATAGCATCATGAGAGATATCCAGCAGCGACGTACCTTCGAGATCCAGTTGCTTGATCGCGATAGTGTCCTCCAAGCCACTGCAGCAGTGCAGGCATGGCTGGATGCACAGGCAGGGCATGAGAAAGGCGGTCCCGGGAAAGCAACCGGCGCTGAGGCAGAGCAGATGGTGCGATTCAATACCAGCTTGGCGGATGATGCGATCGCGCCGTTACTTGCCGAGTTGGTTCAGCAAGGGCAGCCGGTTTCGCAGTTCCGTGAGGTGGCGACAGATCTCGAGGATGCATTCTTGCATGTTGCCAACGAAGAACAGCAGTCGCCCGTGGCTCAGCAATCGGGTGAGGTGGCTGCATCATGAACCCCGTCATACGTCGTGAGTTTATAGGAATCCTGAGGTCGCCACGAGCGTTTGGCATGCTTGCATGTTTGACGCTCGTGTTTTCCGTTGCCGTCCTGATGCGTTGGCCCTCGGATGCCTCGGTCGATCTCTCTGGGCTGCAGTCACTGCAGGTGTTCCGGATCTTCGGTTATGGGTTAATGACCGGGGTTGTGTTTCTGGTCCCGGCTTTTCCTGCGACTTCATTGGTGAATGAGAAGAATAGTGGCACACTTGCGTTGCTGTTGAACTCACCGATGAACGGCGCGTCGATCTATCTGGGAAAGATATCCGGAGTGCTGCTTTTCAGTGTTCTGGTTCTGCTGTGTAGCCTGCCCGCATCCGCGGCATGTTATGCGATGGGGGGCATTGGTGGTGACAAGTTCTTTTTTCTGTATCTCGTGTTGGCACTACTTGCGCTGCAATATTCCACGTTGGGAATGTTGGTTAGTAGTTACGTGCAGTCGAGTGATTCTGCGGTGCGAATCACTTACGCTGCTGTATTTGGTCTGCTGTTCTTGACTCTTCTGCCTGATGTGTTTTTTCGTGGAACGGGGGTTGGAGGTGATTTTACTGCGGTAATTGGAAACTGGATCCGTAATCTTTCACCGTTGCCCGCGGTGATGGAAATCATGGGACAGGGAAACGTGGGGTCCTTTGGGTTGAAAACGCTTCCCGGCTTCACTGGGTTTGTTGTGTTGGCGTTGCTGAGTTCCAGTGTCTTGGCTTACTGGACGATCATGAGACTGAACCACAGGATTTTTGACCAGTCTCGTTCCAAGGGTGTGATCACAAACGAGATGGCGACGAGGTGGCAGGTTCTTCGGCGGCTGTTCTTCATCGTGGACCCGCAACGCCGCAAGGGTGGTATTCCCTGGTATCTGAATCCCGTGATGGTCAAGGAGTTCCGTTGCCGACGTTTTGGGCGAGCCCAATGGTTGCTCAGGCTGGTATCGGTTTGTGCAGTCACTTCGATGGTTTTGACCTACATGGCTGCCGCAGGAATTACGTCATGGGGTGTTGAGACCATTGGAGCCTTGTTGGTTCTGTTGCAGGTCATGCTTGTGATTGTGCTGGCACCTAGTTTGGGGTCCGGATTGATCAGTGGGGAGCGTGACAGTGGCGGCTGGGAGCTGCTGCGAATGACACCCATTTCATCGTTCCGCCTTATTTCTGGAAAGCTGATGAGTGTCGTATGGACACTCCTTCTGGTTTTGATGGCGACCCTTCCGGGTTATGCGATGATGGTGCTGATTGCCCCTGAACTGACGTTGCAGGTACAGCAGGTGCTGGTTTGTCTGCTGTGGACATCGGTTTATGCGTTGGCAATCAGTGCGGCCGTTGGAAGCCTGTTCAGATCGACCGCGGTTTCAACCTCCATCACCTATGTTGTCGTTATCGCTGTGTTTCTTATCCCTCTTCTGGTGTGGTTGGGGAGGGACGCTCCCTTTGGATTTGAAACGGTCGAGACAGCTTTGTTGACCACTCCCGTGGGGGCGGCTTTGAGTGTGATCGATGCACCAGGTTTTGGGGCGTATGAGTTATTGCCGCTTGCCTGGTGGGTTTCAGGAATTCTGTCCTCTGTGATGTTTCTCGTTCTTGGCGTGCAGGTCTGGCGACTTTCGCGTGCGGTTTGAAAATGATTCGATTGAACCTTGTTTTTGTTGCCTGTTTGGGTTGTATTTTGGCGAGTACTTCAGCCGTGTTGGCTGAAGGTCCCGGCGATGACGTTCCGGGCCGATTTGACGAATACGAATTGGTGATGTTGGAGCGTCCACTGCTCGAGCTGATGCCGGGTCAGCCGATCAAGTTTCCTGAAGGGCTCGTCGAACTCTGGATGCGGGCTCTGGATCGCAAGGAGCCCGAGCTACAGCGATTGATCATTGACACGATGGCGATGGCATTTGCCGAGAATCTTCAAGGTCTCGATGTAGCGACGGAACGATTGGTGACGCTCGTTTCCCAGGAAAACCAGGATCTCGATGTGCTGCGGGCTGCGATCCAGACCTTGATCAGCTTGGATGCACGTGACCAGCAGGACTTGTTCGCCAAATTGGCATTGGCCAAAGGGGCTACCATCTCGGAAATCGCTGAGCCAGCATTGGCAAAGTGGCAATCCAAGGTGATGGAGCAGGCTTGGATTCGAAGACTCCAAGAGCAAGCTGCGAGCCCGAGCCAAATGGTACTCGCAATGCGAGGTTTGGCAGCAGTAAAGTCGGTCGGTGCGAATGAAGCTTTGGAGTCGTTGGTGCTCAATGCCAGTGCGCTGAGACAGTTAAGGATCACTGCAGCACAAACGCTCGGAACCGTTTCGCCTGAGACACAGATCCAGCTGGCGGCAAAATTGCAAAGCCAGGCCGGTAAACAGGTGATCGATGCTTTGCTCGCGTTAGCCGTACTCGAGGGAAATGATTCCCCGGACGCTGTGGAATTGCTGCAATCGTTGGTGGATCACAGGAACAGTGCGGTTCAATCTCAGGCACTCGCTCATCTGTATCGGGTTGATTACAGGCTGGTGCTACCCCATGTTGAACGTTTGATTGGTAGCCGTGATGCCAACGTTCGGGATTGGTGTGCGAAAGCGTTGGTGGATGACAGAAATTCGGATGATGTAACCTTGCTTGCTGGATTGCTCAATGACGTGAATCCGAATCTTCGCGCGTTCATTGCTCGTTCTCTCGTTGATTTTTGCGAGGCCGAGGAGTTGAAGCCATTGGTATTGAGTGAAGTTGATAAAGTGCTAGCAGGGGCGAACTGGAGGGGATGTGAGCAGGCCTGTGTTGTTCTGGGTACTCTCGATTATGAGCCCGCTGCGGAAAGGATGGTCGAATTGCTCGGCCATCCTCGCGGTGACGTCAAGGTGGCAGCGGCGTGGGCCTTGACGCAGTTGCGAGTTGCTGAAGTGTTGCCTGATATGCTGGACCACGCTGAGAGTGTTTATCAGGGATTGTCGTCCGGCCAGCTGAACGCCCGCATGCCAGGACTCACGTTTCATTTGGCTCATCTGTTTGTGGCGTTCGGTGACCAGGGGTACACAACTGCGGAGCCTCTCTTGGTGAAGATGATTCCCAAGAGTTATGAGTATGGCGAATTTCCCCGTCCTGCTGCTGTATGGGCCTTGGGACTTTTCCACAAAGGTGAATCCTCTTGTCCCTTGATCCCACAACTGGTTGACCGATTGCAGGATGACCAAGGAATGGTCCCCGAGATCGAGTTGGTCCGGATCATGAGTGCTGTCAGCTTGGGACGCATGGATGCCAAATCTGCTGAAAGTGCCATGGCCAAGTACGCCGTCAAAATCAACATGCTTGGAAGTGCAACTCGCTGGGGGATCGAGCAGATTACGGGTGATCCGGTACCGTTGCCACCCCATAAAACGACCACCAATACGAACAATCAGTGGTTTCTGACTCCGCTGACGCCCGAAGCCGAGTGAGAATTTCCGACTCTTGGTGATCACTGTTTCTAGCAGCGTGCCAGGAATGATTGGTTCAACCAACACGGTCGGTCATTAATTGTTTTGGACGTCCGTTTGGACCTGAGTCGCACTCTGTAGAAATCCAAACAGGTCCCGCACTTGCTGCTCGTCCAGGTTCTCCAGTAGGCCTTCAGGCATCAGTGATGTTTCCTGTTGCTGGCGTTGTTCGATGGAGGTGTTTGCGATTGACTTGACGCTGTCGGCAGTTTGGATGGTGATTGTATTTGCATCCTCACGCAGGGGCACACCCGTGATCACACGCCCATCGTCAAGCAGGAAGATGGATTGCCTCATTCCTCGCGGAACCACACGGCTTGGGTCGATAATGTTGTCCAACAGGTAGTCGATGCTGTCGCGGTTGGATCCCGTCAGGTCGGGCCCAATTCGCTGCCCCTCACCGAACATCACATGGCAGGTTGCACAGGCTTTGTTGAATAACTTTCGACCGTTCAATTTGTCAGGGGCGTGGGTCCCACCTTGGGCAGTGGAAGTTTCCGCAAGAAGCATCGCCCGGAAGCGTTTGATGTTAAGCTCTTTTTCCTCGCTCGATGCGCGGACAGCACCCCAATGTTTGCTCAGGAGTTCATTGAGTTGCGGGTCGCCAAAATTCGCAATTCGGGTGGCGGTGGCCGCAGGGATCTCAGCTGGGGTAATCCGACCATCGGCCACTGCATTAAGCAAGTGAGTCGCATAGCTCGGGCGTGAGGCAAGCGTGTCAATGATGGCTGGTCGATGGTCGTGCTTGGCGTTGGCATGCATCTTGATCAGCTGACCCGGCACATTTCCGGACGGGTATTGGGCCAAACCGCGGATTGCGGCTGCGCCGATGACGCGATCGGATTTCAGCGAAAGAAGCGTTTTCTGGATGTCATCGGATCCTGAGTCGAGAATCACTTTGAGTGCTTGACGGCGTGCGGCGGGATCAGCGTCACGTTGGCGGGCAATGGCAAGCAGGGAATCAATGGTTCTGCCGTCACCAAATACCACCAGCAGTTCGTTAGCAAGGTCTCTCAACTGCTGATTGCTCGCGTTTTGGTAGGGCTGAAGCAATGACAACCATTGCGGTAGTGCTGGCACTTGGCGGCGACCTCGGAGTGCAGCAACAATCCCGGTTAGATAATCACGCGCTGACGAAGCGGATGTCTGGGCAGCTTGATTCAGCAGCAGCGTCACAAACTCGGGTGACTCATCAAGGTTTGAGGCCATGCGGCGTGCAATGTGGCGACGGAGGATGGGCAGCTTCGTTGTCCTTGCAAGGACTAAGGCCTGCTTCGGATTCTCGGTCACGGCAGGCTCAATCCCATACCAGAGCATCAAAGGTTGTGCTCGGTCGCTGCCGTCCATGATGTGATTGGCAAGTGCCAGAGCGATGGACCAGCGTTGCCCGTGTGGTAGCTTTTGCATCGCCGAAGCGAGGTACAGGCGTACCAGAGGCGAGGATTCGGTGCGGGCGAGTTCTGCAAAGGACAAGGCGACCTCATCAGAGCGGGTCGGGGAGTCGGCAAGCAACTGTACTGCCCACACGCGTACATGGGGGCTTGGATGTTGCAGTTGTTGGCTAAGCCATGGTTCAGATACAGCGTTGATGCTGGTCAAGCACCATAAGGCTCTCAGCTTTCGCGTGATCTGCTCGTTCGTTTCGTAGATGCGTTTTAATTCGTCGATGGCTGCGCTCGTGTCGGCACCTGAGATTGAAAGTTCTTGCAGGCGACGGCGGGCATGTCTGGCATACCAATCGTTGGGGTGAAGTTGCAATTGCACCAGTTCCAGGGCAGTGGCCTCGGCAAGCTCCGGTTGTTCAGCAACGCCAGACCTTTGGGCTGAGTCGCCGGTGTATGTGATTTTGTAGATGCGTCCGCTTGAACGATGCACCCCGTCACGGTCGTGACACTCCCCCAGATCAGACCAGTCAGTCAAATACACGTCGCCCTTGGGGCCGGATTTCAGCTCAACACCACGAAACCACGGATCGTTCGCAATCAGAAAATCGTCTCCGTGTGTTGCCCGATAACCATTGCCATCACGAATCAGATGATCCATGTTCACACGCCGACCATGTGTGTTGCACATGAAAATAGCATTGCAAAATTTGTCGGGCCACTTACCGCCCTGGTAAATCATGGCTCCTGCGTGCGAATGACCCCCGCCGTGACTGTCATGACGACCATCGTACTTCTTGCGATTGGCGTTGTTGGTGACGCCCGGGTTGCCCTGAGTGTCCCAGTGAAAGTGATCGGCAGTGGGCGGGATCAATTCATAGAGGTGAGGGTTGAAATCGTCACCAAACATGCGCTGGTAGTGCGCGCCGGGAACGACGTGCCATAAATGATTGATCACGTTGTTGGTAAAGAACCACTGACCGTGTTTGTCGTAATCCAGGCCCCATGGATTTGTGGTCCCATTGGTGACCACCTGAAACAACTTGCGTTGCGGATGGTAACGCCAAATCGAACAATTCAATTTGATCCGTTTCCCACTGGGTGTCTCTGGCGTCCCTACGGTGGACGTATCGGTGATCCCATGTCGCCCGTAAAGCCAACCATCTGGTCCCCAACGTAGTCCGTTCACCATATTATGGCGTGCCCGCGTGCTAAATCCTTCCAAAACCACCACTGGCTCGGAGTCGGGTTGGTCATTGGCGTCTGAGTCGGGAATGAATAGCAGATTCGGCGCGGCCGTGACCCAGACACCGCCAAAGCCAAGCGTGATTCCTGTCAGACGCTGCCCTTGGTCCCAAAACACCGTTCGCTCGTCATGGCGGCCATCGCCATCGGTATCTTCCAGAATCACAATACGATCTTTCAAGTTCAGGTCGTAATTCCCCTCATACGTGTAGCACTCCACCACCCAAAGGCGACCTCGGTCATCAAATTCAAATGCGATGGGTTGGTGGACCGCTGGCTCGCCAGCAAACAATGAAACCTCAAATCCGCGAGGAACAGAAATTTTGGCGGCGGATTGCTCGGGCGTTGGTGGGTGTTCGCCGGCAGTTTGTGTGTCGACAGCATTGATATTTTCAATTTGCTGCCCAACAGCGGACAGGGGAATGCCTGCAACCAGGCAGAGCAGGGAGCGGATCAAATGGGACATGCGCAGAAAGTTTTAGAGTCAAGGGTGGCAGGCGAAGCGATGGGGAAAGCGTTAGAGAGATGTTGCGTTGAATTTGGGTGAACTACGGTGGTCGGTGGTAGGTGGTAGGTGGTAGGTGGTAGGTGGTATGGGTATGGGTATGGGTACGCTGCGTCTGCAGCAAGCCATCTGTTTGGGGAACGGGCTTGCGGCGGGCGTTGCACGGACCATGTATCCAGACGCCGCGATCACAGGGCTTTACTGTAATGCAATTCAAGGTCGGTGTTGCACGTAACGGGTCTGCGACAGAGCGTAATTCAGGCATCAGCAACCCAGTCCACACCAGTTTTGTTCATTCCAACTGTCTGTTTGGCATGGGACTCGGGACTGATTTCAATTGGAGTAAGAATCCGCGGTGGTTGCTGGCTGTGAATGTTTCATGCCAGTAGTGATTGCAGCATTATTTCGCTAGGGCAATCCGGGGAAAGTCTAAGGCCGGGGAAATTGAAAATGCGAGGTTTTTGCATTGTTATTTGCACAGCAATCTTGTGAATCTACTGGTAGCGTATTGTCGTAGCGGTGAGTGATACAGGGCTGCTGTTGGGTTTCACGGGGCAATGCGTGCAGCTTGCCTGTTCGCGTTGACCCACGGGATTCCCATGCATGTTGTAATCAGGGAGCCCAGAATGCTTGTTTGTGATCGGCAACGGGCTAGGCTTGGATCTCAGCACCGACATCACTGCTCGTGGTTCTGGAAGGCTGATCCCGCCCGTTTGAGCAAACAACGCACTAAATCGCGCATGAAGGGCTTGTTTTCTGCTGGTTTGATTAGGCTGGATGGGGTTGCTGATGAATGGAGTGATTTTACGGGCAAGACGTCCTGGCACGATGACCAATCGCATCTGAGGTCCCCATGGTAAAACTCACACTGACGAAACGAATCATCTGTTCGCTCGTTTTGGTTTCCTGTTTCTTGGAAGCGCGTGGAACAGCTGAGGGCCTTCCGGAACAAAGTGAAGCGGGATTGTCGCATCCTTTGGTGGCTACGATTCAATTTGCTCAGGCGCGACAAGCTTTCATTCGAGAGAACGTCCAGACCTACACTTGCCAGTTGATCAAGCGAGAGCGAATTGGCGGCATTTTGCAGGCATATCAATATGCTGATGTTCACGTCCGATGCGCGAATCATACAACCGGGCGGGGGTCTGTACCCCTGTCGGTTCTGATCAAGTTTCGCGGTCCATCCAAGTTAAAAGGCCGGTTGGTTTTGTTCACCGAAGGTGAGAACGAGGGTCAAGCTTGGGTACGAAAGGGAGGAGTTGGGCTGTTTAAAAATGTTGAATTGCGCGTCGATCCCCTGGGGGATGCAGCCAGACGGGAGAGTCGTTATCCGATCACAGACATCGGATTTGATCGTATCATGCAGCGACTGATTGATCTCGCTCACAAAGATTTGCGAGCTGACCCAAAGGCACGCAACACAACGGTGAAGTACTTCGAGAATGCGAAGTTGAAAGATCGCAGTTGCACTCACATTCAGGTCGTGCATCCGGTGCAATCCGATGACTTCGAATTTTACAAGGCAAGTCTGTATGTGGATGACGAGCTGAATGTTCCTGTCAGGCTGGTCGTGTTCGACTGGCCTGCCGCCCAAGACTCGCGACCACGCTTGGTTGAGGAGTACAACTACATGAACCTGAAGCTGAATGTTCCCCTCGAAGAAAATCTGTTTTTGAAATCACGTTACTTCAATGAGAAGTGAATGTCGTGAGGGTCACTGGTTTTGAGGGTCACTGGTTTTGAGGGTCACTGGTTCTTCATGGCCAAGTTGAGGTGAGCGCGAAATTGTGAGGTCGCCGTCGTATCCTCCGGGTCTCTCAGCGTCCATAACGCGATCGTGTACTCACCCGTCGTGAGGTTGATTTTTAGTGCGGCTTGCGCGGGTGGCAGGGATCCGTTGTGAGAGACAATCAGGTGATCACCACTGACCGTGTGGGTCCATCCGTAGCCGTACCGTTGTTGCTCATACGGACGCGACAAATAGTTTGACCAGGTTGCATGGGTCATGACCCGGGTTTGGTCGATCTCTCCCCGGTTGGCTACCATTCGTGCGAATCGTTGCAGATCTTCAGCGGTCGTGTGGATGCTTCCACCCACAAGCGGTAAACGCATTTCGGACCCCAGCAGGTGTGGGGGTGGGGTTCTGGCGTTCCCACCGGTGGCAACTCGCGGAACGCTGGGTGCGGTGGGCGAGGAAGCAGCATGCTGGTTCGGAAAAAAGGTGGTCGACTGCATCCCGAGGGGTTCGCACAGCTGCGTCTGAAGGAGCGTGTCAATTGAAAGGTCAGTTGCCTGTTCAGCAATTGCCCCAATGAGGCAGTAGCCCGCTCCGCTGTAGGCGTAGCGAACGCCGGGCTCCGAGATCAGTGGGTGTCGAGTGATCATCTGCACAGATTGTGACAAGCTAAGCCGGAAATCCCGAATGGCTTTGAGCTGAGTTGGTTTCAGCTTCTCTTTTTGGGAATAAACGCCACCGCGGTGAGTGAGAAGCTCACGGAGATTGGGTGCACGACTGGGCGTGTCGTTGGCGAGCTTGAGTTGCCCCAAGCATGGCAACCACTTGTCGCCGGGCGTTCGCAAGTCCAGTGTGTTCTGCTCGACGAGGCTGAAAATGACTGAAGACACAAGCGGTTTGGAACAGGATGCGATGCAGAACATCGTTTCGCTCGTAACCGGAAATTGTTGCTTCAAGGTAATCGAGCCAAAGTTCGCCGTTTGGACGGGTGGTTTTTGCGTTGTCCCTTCGATCAGTTGAGCGCCGAGTAGTGTCTCCGCTTCGATGGCGTTGGAAAAGAGGCTCGTAAGTCCAGTTTCCTGGGCAGCAGCGGTTGCCATCAAAAACACGCTGACTAGCAGTCCCACTGCCAATTGCTGGGAAAGGTGAGCCGGGCTGGGAATCTGACCCGGGAACGGTTTGGCAATTCGACCGGCGAAGTAGCGGAAACCGTCCACACCCCGGGGCATTGGGGCCAATGCGTAGCTGCTCATGGAAATTCAATGTGGTTGTCGATTGTGACAGGAAACGTAATGATTCTATCCGATGTATCTGGCGATTTCCTTCAGTTGAATGTGCAAATCTTTGGCTCGACGAAAGACCAAGCGAAACAAAAGCAAGTTCACAGGTGAAGTGATACGCATTCGTGGAGCACGAGTTCACAACCTGAAGAATGTAAGTATTGATATACCTCGTGACGCTTTGACAGTGGTGACAGGTGTGTCCGGCAGCGGAAAGAGTTCGCTTGCCTTTGATACCTTGTATGCGGAGGGTCAGAGGCAATATATCGATAGCCTGTCTGCCTATGCACGACAATTTCTGGACCAGATTCCCAGGCCAGATGTGGACTCCATCGATGGCTTGGCTCCCACCCTTGCAATCGATCAAAAGGCCGGGGTCAGTGGTGCGCGCAGCACGGTGGCTACGATCTCTGAAGTGTATGACTACTTGCGGTTGATGTATGCCAGAGTTGGCACCCCGCATTGCGGTGAATGTGGCTCCTCGATTGCTCAACAGTCAGTGGAGACCATTCGGGATTCATTGGCGGCTCTTCCGGAAAAAACGAAACTCGTGTTGCTGGCGCCAATGGTCCGTGGCCGCCGTGGGGTGCATCGTGAGATCTTCGAGGAGATACGCAAGGCAGGTTTAATTCGCGCAAGGGTCGACGGAGAGACCTATCTGCTGGAAGACGTTCCCCCTCTTGCCCCGAGAAAGAACCATACCGTCGAGGCGGTTGTCGACCGTTTGGTCATCCGCGAGGGAGTGGAGTTGCGATTAGGTGAGTCACTTGATCTCGCACTGAAACTCGGTTCGGGGTTGGCCACGGTGCTTGTGCAGGAGAAGCAGGATTCCAAGGCAGGACAATGGAGCGAAACGATTTACAATACGGCAATGGCTTGTGTCGAGTGTAATGCGAGCTTCGAAGAAATAGAGCCTCGAACATTCAGTTTCAATAGCCCCTATGGTGCCTGTGATGATTGTGATGGGCTGGGTGTGGTGGGCGACGATGCGGAAATATGCCTGACGTGCAACGGCGCGAGGCTCAGGCAGGAGGCTTTGGCTGTGACCATTGCTGGCTTGCCAATTCACGAACTGACATCGATGCCATTGGATGAGTCAATCCAATGGCTTGGTGAGCTGGAGTCCGGCCTGTCAGCGCTGCAAAAGGCGGTGGCTGCACCAATCACACGTGAAGTGATCAGGCGACTGGAATTTTTAATCCGCGTTGGCCTACCCTACCTGACGCTGGACCGTCAGGCTGACACCTTGAGTGGAGGTGAGCTTCAACGCGTACGCTTGGCCACCAGTATTGGAAGCGGGTTGGTCGGGGTTTGTTACGTTTTGGATGAGCCTTCGATTGGGCTGCACCCGGCTGATCATGATCGCTTGTTGGGTTGCCTGCGTGAATTGCAGACCCAAGGGAATACGGTTGTCGTGGTAGAACACGATGAAGCGACGATGCGAGCGGCCGATTTTCTTGTGGATATTGGCCCGCAAGCAGGAAAAAAGGGTGGGAACATCATCAGTCAAGGAAGTCCTGCCGAGGTGATGAAGGATAGGAATAGCCTGACCGGAAAGTATTTGAACGGAACACTTCGAGTGACCCAACCTGAGGTTCGACGAACGCCAAAACGCGGTCAACAGATTGTCATCAAAAATGTAACCACCCACAATCTGAAAGCGGTCACTGCAGCGTTTCCGCTCGGGTTGTTGATCGGAATCAGTGGTGTTTCGGGCAGCGGCAAAAGTTCGCTCGTGAACGATACGCTCTTTCCTGCCTTGTCCGGCAAATTGGGGTTGGTGGGCAATCGGCCCGGACCCTTCCGGGGACTCACTGGTGCCGGATTGATTGATAAGCTGATTCCAATTGATCAGACGCCGATTGGGCGTAGCGCTCGCAGTTGTCCAGCCACCTACTCAGGGGCATTGGATGAGATTCGAAAACTGTTTGCTGCCACCAAGGAGTCAAAAACTCGTGGTTTTTCCGCAAGCCGATTTAGCTTCAATTCTGCCGCAGGCCGGTGCGAGTTGTGCAAAGGCCATGGCGTTGAGAAAATAGAGATGAATTTTCTTAGTGATCTGCACGTTGCGTGCACGAGGTGTGGTGGAAAAAGATTCAATCGCCAAACACTTCAAGTGCGTTTCAAAGATGCAAATGTGGCCGATGTGCTTGGAATGTCCATCAATCAGGCTGCTGAGTTTTTTGAAAATGTGGCGAAGCTATCACGACTATTGGGGTCGTTGCAGGAGGTGGGGCTTGGGTATCTGCATCTTGGTCAGCCCAGCACCACCCTCAGTGGTGGCGAGGCACAAAGAATCAAACTTGGAACTGAATTGGCACGTACGTCAACCGGCAAGACCCTGTACTTGTTGGATGAGCCAACCACAGGATTGCATTTCGAAGATGTTCAGAGGCTTACCCATGTGTTGCAACGACTGGTTGACGCGGGTAATACGGTGATTGTGATTGAACACAATTTTGATCTGCTCGCAGCCTGTGATTGGATGATTGATCTTGGCCCCACCGGTGGTAAGGATGGGGGTAAGATCCTCGCACAGGGGACTCCCGAGCAGATCTGCCAAGTTGATGGAAACTCGACTGGACAATATCTGAGGCAGGCGTTGTTGAGCAGCTGAGTGTGGCGGTTACTCACAGGTTCCGAGCAGGAAACGCCCATTGGGTCAGGAATGTCAGGAATCGCTCATTCGTGACGAACCGGCAGGTACTGCCGAAACAAATTCCTGATAGTCAGCTGGTCTAGCTGGATCGCGGCGGATTTTGGCACAACCGCGGGGCCTTTGATGCTTAACTGTACCCGGTGGGGCGAGTTGATCCAGGCGAGTTCGCATCTCTCGCAGGGTTATCGATTTTAATCAGGTTAACCGTTAACCTTTCTACCCACACTGACTCGCTCATCCCATGGTTTATTGAACGTGCTTGAACGCCTCGATCGAATTGTCCGACCCGTCGCTGTCCCAAATCTCACGATGTTCATCATTGCCGGGCAAGTGCTGATGTTCCTCGCGTCGTTCAGTGACAACACTTTGCCAGGCAGGGCAATGTTGGTTTGGGATCTTGTGTTGACTGGTGAAGTGTGGCGTTTGCTCACCTTCTTTTTTGTTCCCTTCACACAGGATCCCATCTTCCTGTTATTTGCCTATCTGATTTTTTATATGATGGGAAATGCTTTGGAATCCCACTGGGGAGTGGTTCGCTACAACGTGTTTCTTTGGCTGGGGGCTGCCTTGACGATCGCGGCCGCCGGGGTGGTTCATGATCAGCCTGTCTCGGGACGTTTCCTTCAGGGGACAGTGTTTCTCGCGTTTGCCACAATCAATCCTGATTTCGAACTGCGGCTGTTTTTTTTCCTGCCGGTGAAAGTCAAATGGTTGGCATTGATTCAGGTTGCCGGCTACCTGCTCGCAATGGTGTCTGGCTCTTGGGCCGTGGCATTGATGGTGTTGGCATCTGTGGGCAATTACCTTGTGTTTTTTGCGTCCGGGCTTGTGAGTCGGGTGCGAAATTCTGCCCGCAGGGCGCAGTGGGAGCGAAAGCAGCTTGATACCGCTGCGGTGCCCAGGCACACGTGCACGACTTGTGGCGTTGACAGCAATGTCGCGCCGCGGATGGACTTTCGTTACTGCTCACAATGCGAGGGTGAGCACGCCTATTGTGAGAATCATCTCCGGGACCACCAGCATGTGTCAGGTTAGGTGCTGAACGGTGGTTGCGTGTCTGAGTGGCAAATGAGCGGAGGCTCGGGCAACGAAAGCAGGAAGGTGTTGGGTGGCGGGCGGCACGCCGTTGGCAACTTTGTTCAAGTAGACCGTGGGGTCATTTGAGAGCTGTGACGCACTTGAGTAACGCTTCGGGAAGTGCCTTGCACTCCAGTTCAAAGACGCGTGCCGCGAGCGATTCGGCTGTATCGTCAGTGTTTACCTTGCAACAATGCTGCAGGATAATGGGGCCGTTATCGTAGTCGTTATCAACGTAGTGGACGGTGCACCCACTGAATTGCACGCCCCGGTCCAAGGCGGCTTGATGGACACGATTGCCGTACATTCCGGCTCCACCAAAGCTCGGTAGGAGCGAGGGATGAATGTTGATGACTTTGCCAGAGTAATCCTGTGGGATTCGGACATGCTTCAGGAAGCCAGCCATCACAACGAGTTCGATATCATTGAGGCGGCAGGGGGCGAACATTGCTTCGGTATAGTCATCTGGATCAGGATAGGCTGACTTGGGGACCACGTTGGTTTCAATGCCCGCTTTGCGCGCCACTTCAACGCCACGCACTTTGCTGCTACTGCTGAGGGCCAGGCGGAAATCAATTCCGTCGAGTTGCCCCTGCTGTTGGTAGTCGATCAGATTCTGCAGTGAGCGCCCGCCCCCACTGAGAAATACGGCAACCGGCGTTGCGGCACATGACGGTTTCATGGACTCGCCTTTTTCACGAATACCTGACCTGCATCCGTAGTCACGGCATCGACGCCTTCCATGAGCGATGTGGCAAGGCTGGTAGCGAGCGTTTCCTGACAGATCATTTCACGATGTTCATCAATGGCGGCACTCACGATCTCATCCATGGGAACAACGCTTACTTCGATTCTGTCTTCGTAAGCACAATCAATTTCTTTCCGCTGGTTCTGAATGGTACGGATAAGGTCTTTTGCAACGCCCTCGCGCCGAAGATCATCGGTGACCTCGGTGTTCAGGACAACCACACAGCCTGATCCTTGGGCTGCCGCCCAGCCTTCGCGGGCTTTCAATCGAACTTCAATATCGTCCGTGTCCAGAGTGAGGGGGCCATCGGGAAGATCGATGGTCACCGTTCCGCTTTCCTGCAATGCATTGAGAAGGGCATTTCCATCCGCTTCCTGCAACGCTTTCTTGACGGCGGGGACCTGTTTGCCGACCTTGGGCCCCAAGCGTTTGAAGTTCGGTACAACGGTGTACTGAACGTATTGGTCACCATCGGTAGTGTATTGAACCGCTTTGACATTCAGTTCTTCGCGGATCAGGGCGTTATGATTCTCGAGCCACGCGATTTTGCTGTCATCAGTCAGGACGACCTCGACGCGATTCAACGGCAGGCGGACCTTCAACTTGGCCTCCGCCCTGGCAGCACGACCCAGCGATGCGATCTCTCGAAGAAGTTTCATCGATGCCGACAGATCTTCGTTGATCTGTTCCTGCTTGGCCGATGGGTAGTCACACAGGTGCACGCTTTTCAGAGTTGCTCCATCAAATGGACTTGTGAGATTCTGCCAGAACGTCTCTGAAAGAAACGGCACGAAGGGTGCGATCAGTTTGGTGACCTCAAGCAACGTCTCATAAAGCGTCCAATAGGCATCAGACTTATCTTGAGCATGCTCGGTGTCATCGGCATTTGCCCAGAATCGACTGCGACTGCGTCGGACGTACCAGTTGCTCAAGCCGTCGACCAGAGCATTGATGGACTGACATGCGTTGTAGTTGTCAAAAGCATCCATTCGTTCGGTGACCGTTTGGATCGTACGGTTCAGTTCCGAAAGAATCCAACGATCGATCTCGTTGCGCTGTGCGGCGGGTCGGTAATCAGGCGCGGTTGCTAACGATTCCTGAGTCAGTTGGTCGTCGGCTCCGCTTGCAGTGGTGGGATCGAAACCATCGATTTCAGCGTAAATCGAGAAGAAGCTGGCAACGTTCCAAAGGCGAAGCAGAAATTCCGGGATGGACTCCTTGATGGATTGCTCGCGGTAGCGGATCGCTGTCCATGGTGGTTGCCCTGCAAAAAAGAACCATCGTAGCGCGTCAGCGCCGTACTTCTCGAAAATCTCATTCGGCTCGCGGTAATTCCGCAAGCTCTTGCTCATCTTGTTTCCATCTTCTCCAAGCATCAGACCGAGCACGATGCAGTTTCGGTAGGGATGCGGGAACGGTTCCTCCGCTTTGAGTGCAGGTTGTCGCTCGGGACTTGAACTGCCCTCCTCGTGAATCGTCGCGCCTTCGCCAAATAACATCGTGCTGATAGCAAGCTGGCTATAAAACCAACCGCGAGTCTGGTCCAAGGCCTCGCTGATAAAATCAGCAGGAAATTGATCCTGAAATGATGAGTCGTGGTGATGTGGCCATCCCCACTGGGCAAACGGCATTGCACCACTGTCGTACCAGCAATCGATCACTTCGGTGACGCGAGTCATCCGGCCACCCTCAGCGAAAGGTGACGAATACGTGAGGGCGTCGATGTACGGCTTGTGGACGCGCAAATCGTCAACCAATTCCGGGTTGGCAGCCTTGGCTGCCTCCCAAACCTCAGTGCCTTCCAGTCCCGGCTTGCTGAGGACTTCTTCGTAGCTCCCCATCGCTTCCATTCGTCCCGTCTGGTCGCATACCCAAATCGGAAGCGGAGTACCCCAGTAGCGTTCGCGCGATAGAGCCCAATCCACGTTGGATTCCAGGAAGTTGCCAAATCGCCCATCACGGATGTGTTCGGGGGACCAGCCAATCTGCGAATTGTTCTTCAGCATCAAGTCCCGAAACTTCGTCGTCCGGATGAACCAACTGCGTCGCGGGTATTGAATCAATGGATCTTGAGCAGCACGCCAGCAGAACGGGTATTCGTGCAGATATTGCTCCTGATGTAGCAGTTTGCCGGAATCCTTCAGTTGCCGGGTCAACGGCTTGTCGGCGTCTTTCACCCAAATACCTTCCATGGATGGAAAGTCCGAGGTGAATTTTCCGTCGGGCCCGACAGCGCACAAAAGCTCCGGACGCTCGCCTTCGACGAAACGCTTTTGTTCTTCCACCAGAACCTCATGGTCCACTTCACCGAATGCTGGTGCCTGATGAACCAGCCCACTGCCTGAATCCGTGGTGACAAAATCAGCAGCCACGACTCGCCAGTAGTGATGCTGCTGTTGACCAGTGAGCAGGGTGCCAGCGGGATCGCCTGTGGCAGTTTGGAAGTCATCAAAGGGAGGCTGATAACGTTGGCCAATCAGGTCCGCTGCCGAGACGTCCTCGATGAATTCAAGGTCCCGCTTCAATTTGGTTGCAATCGTTTCGATCAGGGCTTTGGCGAGGATCAGCTCCTGCCCGGTTTGCGTGTCTCGAACCACTGCATATTGAATCGCATCCGGGTGAACGGCTGCGAAAACATTGCTTGGTAGGGTCCACGGTGTGGTGGTCCAAACCACAAGCGAACGGTTGGGTTGGTCAACCAACGGGAAAAGCACATAAACACTTGGGTCAGCGACCTCGCGGTAACCTTGACCCACTTCGCCGGCGGACAAGGCTGTTCCCCCCTGCGCCCACCACCATACGATTTTATGGCCCTGAAAAAGCAGGCCACGGTCAAACAGGTTCTTTAAACTCCACCAAACGCTCTCGACATAACTTTGGTGGTAGGTGACATAAGCTTCCTCCAAGTTGACCCAGAAACCGAGCCTGCGGGTCAATTGCTGCCATTCCTGCATGTACCGCCAGACACTCTGTTGGCACTTCTGGATAAAAGGTTCTTCTCCGTACGCTTCGATTTCTTCCTTGCTGTGGATGCCAAGCTCTTTGCCCACTTCGACTTCAACGGGCAGACCGTGGGTGTCCCAGCCAGCTTTTCGTTCGCAGCGGTAACCACGCATCGTTTTGTAACGCGGGAACACGTCCTTGATGCTGCGGGTCAAGCAGTGACCTGGGTGGGGCATTCCATTGGCCGTCGGGGGACCCTCGTAAAAAACAAACGATGGACCGTCCTGACGCCGCCTCAACGATTCACGATAGATTTCGTTCTCGTCCCAAAACTCGAGGACATCTTGTTCCAAAGCCGGAAAACTGGGACTGGTGGCAAGTGCACGGAAAACGGACATGGGCAAGCTGGGAAAACGAGAGCAATCTTGGGTGAGTGCATTGCTGGACTGAAAATGCGGATCTGATCCGGATGCCCGCCAACGCGATACGCAGATTGTACGGTTCTGAAGGCAAAGCGGCGAGGTCATGATGCCAAGCCAATGATCGGTGCTTTGACGGTTTGACTCGTTTGGAACCAGGATGGTTGAAAATAGCCAAACTCCCGTGTTGAGAGCTCTGTTTTGTCGAATTTGCAATGCTCCGCCGCAGTTGGCAGGGGCTGATTCATCGTTGCCAGGCCGCATGCGGCAATCGCGGGGACACACTGGGCACACACTGGGGACACACTTGGACCATCCGTAGCAATCCCTGCAGGATTCAGTGGATGCATCCGCCTCTGGGTTTCAGAATCTACCTTCAGGGTGCTGGTGCCTGAAACCAGCCACGATCAACTGATTGAATCAGATTGGGTGCGGTTGGTGTTAAACGAGAGTTGATGTCAGAACCCCGTTGGTGTTCACCGATCGCCCTCGGTAAACTGTTTCATGGTTTCGGTCGAACTGACGTCGGTGCGTGGAGTCCACACCATGCTGCCAGCCTGTCGAATCGTTAGCCTGCTGAATTAAAAGCTGATCATGCTGTCAGGTGAGTCATGTGCATGCGTTTGGATCGAACGCCACTTGTCACACAGCCTGAGTTGATGAACAGGAATTGCCACCGATCGACAAGTTGAAAATGAAGGCAGCCCCACAAAAAATTCGGAATCAGGAACTGCTCCCCGACGACTTAGCTGGGGTGTCAAAGTTCGAGTTGCAATGGGCGTTAGGTGCCGTCGTTCTGTCGCTGCTTGGAATGATGTTTGGGTGGGTGCCGTTGCCCATTGTGCTGTTGGTTTTGTTGGGGATTTTTGTTCTGCTTTTCCGCCTTGCCGCAGCGAAACAGCAGTTTGCGACTGATTCCCGTTTAATGTTGGCACGATATCGAGATGAGATTGACCGGTCTCGTGAAGATTGGGAATTGGTGAAACGTGAGACAGAGGAGACGATCGCGGCATTTTCGTACATGAAAGATGGCGTGATTGTGCTTTCGAGCGATGCTTGTGTGGGGTTAATCAATCCTGCGGCTCGAGTGCTCTTGGGGCTTGATCCCGACCGGAAATTGGTCGGGCGACCGTTGGCCGAAGTGGTGCGACTGCCAAGAATGAGCTTGGGTGTGCAGGCGGCATCGAGTTCTGGTAAGCCGCAGGATTTTTTGCTTGAGGTGCAAAACGAGTTGGTGGTTCGCCCCGTAAATGTGCGGATCGATCGGATTGCTCAAGACAGTAGCAACAGCCTCGTTGTAGGGCTCCGGGATGTCACCGAGACGCAGTTGGTGGAATCGATGCGTCGCGAATTCATCGCAAATGTCTCGCATGAGTTGAAAACGCCTTTGGCTGCGATCAAAGGTTACGCTGAAACTGTCGAAGACGCTCTCGAAGAAGATCCCGATGCAGCGGTGCATTTCATGAGGCAAATCCGAAGCCAGTGCCTGCGATTGGAAAAGCTGGTTGCCGACATGATGCAGTTAGCTCGGGCACAAGCCGGGAAAAAACACTTTCAGTTTCGCGCGGTGTGTGTTGCCGACTGCATGCAGGAAGCCGTGCAGACCAACCAGGCAGTGGCCGATCAGAAAGGCATCAAACTGCTGATTGCCAATTCAGATGAGCTGGCAACCGCTTACGCTGATTTTGATGCCACCGTTATGATCGTCAATAACCTGATCAGCAATGCCGTTCGTTACACACGGTCGGGTGGTACCGTCAAAGTCGTGCAGCGGGTGGTTGGCAAGTTTATCGAACTTTCCGTCAAGGATAATGGAGTCGGGATCGAACCGAGTGAGCAGGAACGGATTTTTGAAAGATTCTATCGGGTAGCCAAGAGCCGTGAGACGAGCGATGAGGGGACGGGAATAGGACTGGCTCTCGTCAAGAATCTGGCAGTAGCGATGTCAGGGGAAGTGAGCGTCGCGAGCAAGAGTGGCGAAGGAGCGACGTTTGAGGTGCTATTGCCGATGTTTGACGAGTCGTTGGTGGCTGACTCGTCCGAACCGGAGTGAGCAGAAACGCTCCAGTGGCTGGTGAAAAGCCTCTGCTTCTTAACAGAATATTAACCGCTTCTGGGGTGTCTTGATGCGGGGGTTTCAGGTCAAATCAAAACAAGGATTAAGTTCCTCGTGGAGATGTGTTGCAGCCATTCTTACCGACTGAGCTAACAGAGACGATGACCACAATCAAGGTTCTGATTGTTGAGGATTATGCTCCGCTTGGAGATACGTTGGAGTACCAACTTCAACGGGCCGGGTACGAAGTGGCTCGTGCTGCCGATGGACGTTCTGCAGTGGGGCAGGCGAAACTATCGTTGCCCGATGTTGTTATCCTTGATGTCGATCTGCCTGTCCTGAGTGGGATCGAGGTTTGCCGGATCTTGCGGAGTGATCCTGCCACAAAAGATACCCTCATCTTGATGCTGAGTGCGTTGGGGGAGGAATCGGATCAGCTCGTCGGCTTTGCGATGGGGGCAGACGACTATGTCGTCAAGCCGGTCGAAAGCTACAAGGTGCTGTTGCAACGTCTCAAAGCACTGTTGCGACGACGTGAGCCCGCTGCGTTGGACAGTGAGCAAGTGCACCACCACGGTGTGATGGTCGATCGAAGAAGGTTCATCGTCACCGTGAATGACGTCTTGCTGGATCTGACCAAGAGTGAATTCAAGTTGCTTGAAACTTTGATCCGGCAGCCTGGCAGGGCGTTCACACGTACGGAACTTGTCGACGCCGCGCTGGGTGAAGACACCATGGTCCTCGATCGCACGATCGATGTGCATGTTCGGGCCCTCAGGCGAAAAATGGATGACAACGGCGGGTTGGTCGAGACTGTTCGTGGGGTCGGTTACAAGTTTCGCGAGTGAATGTCTTTCGTTGCTGGCAAAGTCTGTGCGCGTTCCGGCTGCCCCGCAGAATCGTTGAAACTTGCCACCGTTTTTTTGGCTACTAAATAGTTTTCTGTAAACAAAGGTGCCCTTTTTGTTCGATAAACCTCCTTGGTTTCTTCATCAAACGCAGACTCGGAAGTGACCCCGGTGTTCTGGGGAAGCTGGGATTGATACGAGGGGGCATCGTGGAAGATCAGGCAGCAAACCATTCAAAAGCAGTGCAGATGCGTTCAGACACGCCTGAACAAGTCGTCGGAAGTATGTCCGTTGGCGAGATACAGGAATTGTTAAGTGATCTGGGGATGCAGGCAGATCCGGGAACTGCACAACGACTCCGGATCCTTGTGATTGAACTCGGCAATTTCGAGTTGGCGATTGAAGCTATCGGTGGGCCCGCATGCATGAGGGCGCTCTCGAAACCCGTGAAATCCGCTCCCCTTCGCCGTGCTGCTTAGGTGCGTTTGCGACGTGCTGGAGCGGTCTGCGGCTCTGGCAGGCAATCAAGCATCGGGCAAGAAAAAAGCTTGATGCTGCATAGCAGCACCAAGCTTCGGTGTCGGTCGACCCGCGTAGCAATCAAGCCACGAGGCAAAACTCAGTTCAAGATCTGCTTCAATTCGCCCAGGACCTTCTTCATGTTCAGGTCTTTGGCATCAGTGACGGCGTAGCTTGCTTTCACGCCTGCATCACTGGCGAAAGTAATAGTCACGGCAGCCTTGGCGTTGATGCCATAGTTGTCTGGACCATTCTCGAACTCATTTGGTACTACGAATGGAACGTTCTTTGCCTTGCTGCTGGCAGCGAATTTCTTGGCTTCATCGGCCAAGTCTTCCTTGTCGTCGCCAAGCAAGTTGACAAATACGCGAAGTTGGGATGACTCGTTCTTGGTCATGGCTTTGTCGAGTTTGCGAACCAACTCGGCGACTTTGGCGTCAGTCGATCGAGTGAAGACGATCACTTGAGGTCGCGAACCATTCTTGCAACGGTAACAAAGGTTTTGGCCTTCGCTAACTCCGTCACTCGTAGCGCCAGCAACCTTGGTTACGTTGAAAGCGTTAAGACGGTCGCCTTGCTGGGGACCACTCTTTACTGCGTTCTCCGCCATGGCGTTTCCGCTGACGACCAACGCGACGCATAAACCTAGGCCGAGTACAAAGAGATTCTTCACGGGATATCCTTATGGAAGGTAGGAGGATCGATCGCAAACTACTGCGAACGTTGCGTAGATTATAAGCCACTGACTAGCACCATGTGCGATCTGTTGCCAAAGGTCTTACAAAGGTATGCTACGAAGTAGATTGACCTTCGAGAATGGGGCGACCCCATGGCCGCCCTCGCACAATCCGGAAAATCACTGTCCTTCCGCCGCTGCTGAGAAAATCGATCATGAGTCGACACCCTGGAAAAGCCTCGAATTTGATTGCTATGCTTGCAATCATCGCAGTTGCGACACCCCTCTTGTGGAGGGGTCTGAGCCGGTCGGCGGCGATCCCTCCGGCGACACCGGCTCCGATAGAAAATGCGGCACCGCTGCCGATCGAAAAGGTGGCATCGGCCCCCGGTCAACGGACAGAGCCCAATTCAAATACCCGAGATCGATCTCCTGTCGATCTTGCCCTGTCGCCGGACGGTCGATGGTTGGTCACAGCCAATCAGATCGCGAATACGGTTTCGCTGATTGACACACGGTCATCGCAACTGCTCGGGGAGACGAAATGCGGCGACTATCCCATCGATTTGGCTTTCACGCCTGAGGGCCAACGTCTTCTTGTGACTTCGCAGTGGGCGGGCAAAGTGCAGGTCTTTGAGATCCGCCAGAACGCATTGGTTCTCACCGGTGAAGTGCAGATTGGATTTGACCCAGCCGGCATTGCCATCACGTCAGACGGGAAGCGTGCGTATGTTGGCCAAGTCGCCAATGCACAAGTGGCCGAGATCGATTTGGAAAACTTGACGGTGCTTCGTCGTTTGGCGGTTGGGCAATGGCCTCGTTACCTGACCTTGACACCTGATGATCGTCGATTGGCGGTCGGGAACGGTGGTGATTCCGACATTTCCGTCGTCGATACGGTGACCGGCGAAACCTTGTACGAGGAACCGCTTGCCAACGGGACCAATCTCGGACAGATGAGAACCTCGGCGGATGGTAAATACGCCTATTTTACCTGGATGGTCTACCGCACCAATCCGATCACAATCAGCAACATTCGACGCGGCTGGGTATTGGCAAGTCGTATTGGTAGGGTGCGTTTGGATGGCGCCTCCTATCGCGAAGCGATCTCACTGGATGTTCCTGGTAAGGCTGTGGCGGATCCTCATGACTTGGTCATCAGCGATGATCAGCAGTGGTTAGTTGCCTCGGCATCGGGGACCCATGAACTGCTGATTTACCGACTCGATGAGATGCCCTTTATCGCCGTGGGAGGACCCGGGGATCTTATTGACAGGCGACTGCAGTATGATCGCAAACTGTTTGATCGACTGGATGTCGGAGGGAGACCGATGGGGTTGCGAATGGCTGATGACAATCGCACCCTTTACGTTGCCAACTATCTGCGCAATGCAGTGCAGATTGTAGACTTGGAAAAACGTTCCATCACTGCCGAAATTGATTTGGGTGGACCCGATCAGAAAACGCTGGCACGAAAGGGAATGGAAATTTTTTACGATGGACAGCGGAGCCTTGATCAATGGTACAGCTGTCATTCCTGCCACCAGGAAGGAGGAACCAATGCAAGGCCAATGGACACGTGGAACGATGGTACGGAGATGAGTTTGAAAACCGTTTTGCCGCTCCATGACGTGACGCAGACATTCCCATGGACATGGCATGGGTGGCAGCGGAACATGACCGAGGCCATGGAGAAATCGATCACCTCGACCATGCAAGGCGAAGCTCCCACGGCCCACGATAAACAGGCTTTGATTGCCTATCTGGCTACTCTTGAACCACCCCCAAACCCGTTTCGCAATGCTGAGGGCAAGTTGACCGATGCTGCCAGACGAGGCAAGACGGTGTTCTTCAGCGAAAAGGCGGGGTGCGCCGATTGCCATAACGGACCCCGATTCACCGATGGCCAGATTCATGATGTGGGACTGGGGTCAGACAAGGACGCTTACCAAGGGTACAACACGCCATCGTTGATTGGGGTGTATCGAAAAGTCAGGCTGCTACACAGTGGCCGGGCTCGGGACCTCAAACGGGTGATCAATGACCTGCATAGTCCAGGTCGAGTCAATGGAAATGGTGAACTCACGGATCAGGAATCGGCCGACCTGATTGCATATCTGAAGTCGTTATGATCCCCCGTACTGGGTAAGGAAAATGAGTCCTTGCCCATCCGTCTTGACCCAAATTTCAGGCTGTCGCAAGGGCAGCGTGGAGGCGACTCGTTGAGTTTCAACGCCAGCACGTTGCCAGTGCACTGGCAACGTGCTGCGATTGGACCGACGGTCGTTTCTCTGAAAAGTCGATGCGACCCTGCCAATACCAAGCCGCTGTGTCACTTGATTGCCAAACCGCTGTGTCACTTGATTGCCAAGCCGCTGGGTATCCCTTGGTTACAAGCCGTTGTGTCGCTTAATTACCAAGCCGCTGGGTATCCCTTGATTTCCAAACCCTGGTATTCCGTGTTCGCGTTTTGAAGTCCTGAAGCTGATCTCAGCCATCCAGCTCGATCGCGGCTCGATAATTATTTCAAATGCACGTACATTCTTTGCAGCTTGCCGCCTGAACGATGGTTCTTCTTCGGGTCAGCGTTGACTTCAATGTAAA
>PKCN01000418.1 GCA_002862205.1 Planctomycetaceae bacterium
CATCGCTGCCGGCATCTCTGACTTGCTTTGGGCAATGATGAACACGAAAGAGTTCCTGTTGAATCACTGATGAAACCGCTGGATCAAATGACGATCAAGGCCCGATTCCAGATTTGTTTTTTTTAAACCGTCACCGTTTTTTTACTGCTGCGACCATGATGACTTTTAAACGCCGCGAAATGTTGCAAATCGGAATGCTGGGGACGGGATTATCGTTGTCCCAGTACTTGCGTATGCACGCTGCGGAAACACCCAATGCACCCAAGCGGTCTGGTATCTTCATTTTTCTTGAAGGCGGTCCATCCCATCAGGACTCCTTTGATCTCAAGCCTGATGCGCCCGTCGAAGTGCGTGGTGAATTCAAACCCATCGCGACCAATGTCGAGGGTATCCAGATCTGCGAGCATTTGCCGCAACTGGCAAGTCGGGCTGACAAGTATGCGATCATTCGCGGAATCACACACAACGTCCCCGACCATGGCCTTGGCAAAAAATATCTGCTGACCGGGAACAAGCCATCCCAGACGGTCAGTTACCCCGAATATGGCAGCGTTGTCAGTCACGAGCATCCCTCGGACCCCAACCTGCCGACCTACGTTTCCATCGACGAATCTTTTGTCGGGCCCGGCTATCTGGGAACACAATACAGCGCTTTGACAGCAGCCAAACCACGACACGGAATTCCTTATTCGGTACGGGGCATTTCACTGGAAGAAGGCCTGACCGTCGATCGCTACAAATCACAGAAGCGACTTCTTGATGATTTGGACATCGCATTCAAAGGTTTTGAAGACCTTGATGATCAAGTCGCAGGCATGGACCGTTTCACGGAACAGGCCTACGACATCATCAGCGCTCCCAGAACACGTGCAGCATTTGATCTGTCTCAGGAAGATCCTGCCGAAAGTGACCGATTCGGAAAGCATGAATTCGGCCAGTCATTACTACTATCAGCACGCTTGATCGAGGCAGGCGTGCACTTTGTCACCGTCAGACTCCGCCCAGCGGAATTTGACTTCGACACGCATAGCGAAAATTTCCCGCGTTTGCGTACGCTTCTTCCCGCCTTTGACCGCGCATTGGCAGGTTTGATTGACCGTCTGCAGGAACGTGATCTGTTGTCATCCACCGCGATCATGGCCGCAGGCGAATTTGGACGCACACCGAAAATCAATGCCAGCGGCGGCCGGGACCACTGGGCTCGTGCCATGTGTGCTGTCATGGCAGGTGGTGAAATGAAAGGTGGTCAAGTTGTCGGTGCTACCGATGCAACCGCCTCTGAACCCGATTCCACAGGCTACAAACCCGATGACGTGGCAGCTTCATTCTTCAAAAATATCGGGATCGAATCCAAGACTGAGTTTGCAACGAATGTCGGCCGTCCCATCACTTTGCTGAGAGACGGCAGTCCGATTCGCGAATTGTTCTAAAAAACTCAGGCTGTGTAGTTTTGTCATTCTCGCTCACCCGGCATCATTGACGCGATACCCTCTACGTGACTGGCACGCCGTGGCCATGCAGCTAGAATGATCGGTCCCATTAAATACCCTCTTCGTGGTTGTGGTGGCAATTTGCCAGCTGCACATGGCCACTTTCCTCAATCATCCGGAGTCACTTGATGACAATCCCCTCGCACATCAAGCATTGGATCACGGCCTGCGTTATCGTCGCTCTCACTCAATCATTCTCAAACGCTTCGGCTGATGTTTATGAATTACGGACCTACACGACCAAAGAGGGAAAACTGGACGCTTTGAATGCCCGTTTCCGTGATCACACGATCCGACTATTCAAGAAACATGGGATTGAATCTGTTGGTTATTGGACGCCGACAGACGAAGAAAAATCAAAGAACACTCTGATCTATGTGATCAAACACAAGAGCCGCGATGCAGCAGCTGCCTCCTGGAAAGCGTTCATCGCTGACCCGGAATGGAAAAAGGTCTACAAAGAATCTGGAGTTGGTCCGTTGGCAACTTCCCCCGAATCGGTCTACATGGAAACCACGGACTACTCGCCCGAGTGGAAGAATGGCGATCAGGATGACGATGACGTTTTCGAACTGCGAATCTACAAAGCAGCACCCGGAAAACTCGGCAAGCTGGATGCCAGATTTCGTGATCACACGATGGGTCTCTTTGATCGTCATGGAATCAAATCAGTCGCCTACTGGCACCCGACTGACAAACCGGATTCTGAAGATATGCTGATCTATATCATCAAGCATGACAGCCGACAGGCTGCTGGCAAATCGTGGAGAGCATTCGTGGCTGACCCCGATTGGAAAAAAGCCGCCAAGGAATCGGGAGTCGGGCGACTGGCCAAACCCCCCGCCTCGACCTACATGAAATCCACGGACTACTCGGCATTGAAGTAGCCGTTGAACCGCTTGGCATCTCTGTCGTGATATCACGCCCGGCGGTGAATCGGAAAGATAAATCGATCCACAGATTCACTGCATGGGTGGTTGCAGGGCGGTCACTTGGGAGCACCTTCCATGTGGGGATAACGGTAATCTGCGCGGTCATTGGTCGATACCTGTTTCGTCGATCCGTCACCCAGCGTGTACAGAAACAGTTTTTTACCAGCATGGTAAACGATCGCCGACTCATCTTTTGACCAACGCGGATAAGCAAACCAGATCGGTTTTTCATCCGCGTTGGCAAACGCTTTCAAGTTTGTGATCGCCCGTTTCTGGACATCAAAGTCACCCACGTAGAGGGTCCGGCCTGGCACCTGCCTCTTGAACCCCGGTTGGTACTCAAAACAAATTCTGGTTTCACTGGGTGAGAGGCTCACACGGTCAAGCACTCCGGTCTTTTCAAGATCGCAGCTGATCCGTTCGAATTTGGGATTCGCATTCCTGCCGGGGGTCATCAGGTAATAACCCCATCCCAACTTCGGATGCTTTGATCGAACAAGAATGCGTCCATCCATCAGACAGGTAAAAGCCCACGTGTGGTATCGGTTGTCGGTCAAAGCAACCTCATCACCGGGACTCGCCCCCACTTTGCTGGCCATCACACAATAACCACCGGTCTTGGGGTTCTTTCGATTCCAGATCGGAGTGTTGGTACCATCACGGGTCCAGGTTTGATTGAAATCGGTGTGCGTTCCATCACTCAACGGATGCAGCCCAGTTCCATCAACATTGATCACGTGGATTGCCGTCTTCCATTTGGACACATCAGGATCATTTTGCAACCTGCGAAAAAACACCAGCATGTCACCGGTCTTGGACCAGGATGGTTTGAAGTCCCAATGGCCTGTCGTCAAGGCTTTACCCTCAGAAGTGCCATAAACATTCACATGGATCTGACCGTCCACGAAATAGGATCCACGGAAACCCTCAGGCGTGGTTACTTCCGAACCATCGCCAGCAAGCAACGAAACAGCAGCTAAAGCAGGAGCCAGTAATGCCGCCACCATCAGAGTGTGGCGGACCGAGAGCCGCAGCAGTTGAGTCAATGCAGGCCACATCATGATTCTCCGATAAGATCTCTGATTTATGCTTTAGTATTAACAGCCTCGGTGCAACCCTCAGCTTAGCCCTCAATAGAAAACAACACGAACCCAACTATTCCAAAGTTACCCGGCAGTTACATACCGTTACTCACCCAAGACTCCAAACTGGCTACGGCGATGAACTCGCTCGCACACAGGAATATCACAGTCATTTTCAGAAAAACCGAATTTTCTGGCGTAATTTTCTGCCGACCGGCAGTGAAACTGGCAGCGGATAGATCAGTATTTAACGCTTGCTTCCGACCACCCCAGGAAGCCCATTTTGGACCAAACGTGGCAACACAGAACGCGCGAATTTTGGTGAATTGCGATCATCGGGGTGCTGGTCGGAATTCTGCTGGCGAAGTGATCGACGAACAACCCTAAAGCACACACCCTTCGGTTTTGCAGTTTCAACCCATGACTCACAAATCATCAACATCAGGTGTGGAAAAAGACCAACAGTACGATCGATTCATGTCGCTGTTCATGGGCAGTGAACGGGCTATCCGAGCCTATGTGCGTTCGTTGCTGTTATCAAGTCAGGATGTCGATGATCTGATGCAGGAAATTGGTCTAAAATGTTGGCACAAATTCAACCACTTCGATCCCGAAGGCTCACCTCTGGATTTCACTCGCTGGTGTTGCGTGATTTCCCGTTTCGAAGTCCTTCGCTTCCGTCGAAGTAAGGCGAGGGATCGTTTGGTTCTCAGTGACGAAGTAATATCACTGTTGGCAACTGATGCAGAACAGCGTTTGGAACACAGCGAAGCTGAACGACGCGCAGTCAGAGATTGTCTGAACAAGCTGACCGATCCCGATCGCCGATTGTTGCTCAGCATCCATACCAAAGGCGATTCCATCTCACGAATAGCATCTGAATCCAACCAGAAAGTGCGGCGGCTTTACAGCAAAGTAAATATGATCCGCAATCAGATCGCTGATTGTGTTCGCGGCACAATGTCGCTGGGAGAACCGTCCTCATGAGTCAATCAATCCAATCACTGGTACGTCGATATCACGACCAGCAGTTAACGAATGAAGAACTCAAACAGCTCGACAAATTACTCCGAACCGATGCTGATGCCCGTGAAATTTTCATGCACGAAACCAATTTGATTGCAGCCATCGAAGACATTGCCTGTGAACAGAATCTCGGTCCGAGTGTCGATCGAGGCGTATATTCACAGCCCGCGCCAGCTTCGGGTGCGTCCACCCGACATGCCAATCGATGGATCATGGCTACAGGCTGGCTGGTAGCCATTGTTGCAGCCTCATTGCTGATCGCCAGTTTCACGTCGCCAATTGCCAAAACTCAAAGCGAAACGATCGCTACCGTCATTGGTGTCAATGGACCGCTTCAGTGGACTGGCAATGGTGGCCAAGTACGAAGTGACCTTTCGGTGGGCATGCAATTACCGGGCGGTACCATTGATGGTGTTTCACCCGAATCTTGGTTTTCCCTGCAATTCGACGATGGCTCGGTCGTTGTCACTTCGGGAAATTCCATGTTGGCATTCTCAGATCTTGGCCAGAAAATCCTGCATTTGAAAGCAGGAAGATTGTCGGCCGATGTAACACCACAACCCGATGGTTCACCCATGCTGATTCACACCCGATCAGCCATTCTCGAGATCGTCGGAACCAGTTTTGACATTGATACCGATTTGGCAGCAACCGCTCTGAATGTGACTGAGGGAAAAGTGCGTGTGAAACGTCGCAGCGATGGTAAACTCGTCGATGTACCAGCACAGCACCAAGTGATCGCAGCAGCCGATCAGGATCTGAGCGTCTCGCAGATCCCCAAAGTTGCTCACCACTGGCAAAGCCGTCTTCAAGACGGCCCGAGACGCACCCATGGTCGTTGGCTGCCCGGCACATCAGATGAAGATCCAATGCTCGGCTGCCTTCCCCACGTCACCGAAAAAAACAAAACCATCTACACAGCTTCGTTCAGAGTAACGGTGCCAGATGCTGCACCCGTGATGACGAACAGACGCACCATCATCAATGTCAAAGGTCGCTTGGATCGTGCCACTGCTCTTTATGTTGGAATGACCCTGAAGACTACTGAGGGAGACTTTGCCGGGAGATTCCAGGTGGTGCTACCGATTCGTGAATCACAGCCCGATGCACCGTTGAACCATTCTCTTGAAATTGAAAACTTCACGCTTGATCCCTCGCTCGCAGCAATGAAGGATAATTTTCCCTCATCAGCCAGTGAACTGATTGTAGAATCAATTTGGTGCCACACCCTTTATCAACAGGCCGGACTTGCCATCACCTCAGTCGAACTCAAGGAGCGATCTGAATGAGTGCACTGTGCATTTTTTCGCGGCGTGCTCCCATTGTGATGCTGGTGCTCACGATGATTTTGCTGATGATACAGTCGCATGCAGTGGCCAAAGCACCCAATGTAGTTCTGCTACTTGCAGATGATCTTGGGTCGAAAGACATCGGCTGCTACGGAGGGCCCGTGAAAACACCGGCTTTGGACAAATTGGCTGCAAACGGTGTTCGCTTCACCGATTTCTATTCCGGTGCTCCCGTCTGCTCAACCGCGCGGGCGACCCTGCTGACAGGCAGACATCATCTCAGAACTGGAATCTACACCGTCATCCAGGATCACATGCATCACATGCATCTGCTCAAGAATGAAGTCACCATCGCAGAGATCCTGCAAGCTAACGGCTACGAAACGGTTCATCTCGGCAAGTGGCATGTAGGAACGCCGTTTCGAGGTTGGAAAAAACCATGGATTGATGAACACGGTTTCGACCATTGGTTTGCCACCGATCTCAATGCGGCACCCTCGCACCGTAATCCGAAAAACTTCTGGAGAAACCGTGAACGGCTCGGTGAACTTGAGGGCTATGCCTGCCAGTTGGTTGTGGATGAGGCAATCCAATGGCTGGACAGGAAACGTGCTCCTGAGAAGCCCTTCTTTCTGAACATCTGGTTTCACGAACCGCATGCTCCCCTTGCCGCACCCGACGAAATCGTTTCCCAGTACGGGGACCTGTCTGACCAATCCGCAATTTATTCGGCAACAATCGACAACACGGATCGCGCGATCGCGCGACTGGTCAAAAAACTGGAAAAAATCGGTTCCCTCGATGATACGATTATCATCTATACCTCTGATCACGGTAGCTATCGCCACGAAAGAAATGGTGATCTTCGCGGCGGCAAAGGTTCGCTGTTTGAAGGAGGTATTCGTACCCCAGGTATTATCTACTGGCCGGATGGTATCAGAGGTGGCCGCATCGAAAGCACACCCGCCGGGGCCATCGATGTCTTGCCCACCATCTGTGGCTTGGTAGGTATCGAGCAACCGAAGAACGTGCAACTGGATGGAACCGACTTGTCGCCGCTGTTGAAAACGGATGCCAAACAGTTTGAGCGTCAACAACCACTGACATGGCATTCACCCACCAGCCAACCTGTGCTTGCGATCCGCGATGGCAATTACTCGCTGGTCGGCTGGCGGAACAAAGAATACCCCAAGGATCAGACCGCAATCCAAGACGTCATGAATCAGATGAAACTGATTCTCGAAAAACATCATGGTCGTGAATTGACTCGCGATGAGCTTTGGCACAAGTGTTACAACAGTCCCTTGAAATCACCTGACTGGAACCAACTCCGCAGTAAATTTGTCACGTTGAATACCTTTCAGGAAGCTTGGATCCCCATGATCAAGTCTGGTTTCGGAGGAATCACGCGGTTTGAACTTTATGACCTGTCGGTTGACCCGGGTCAGACAAAGAACCTTGCCAAGCAATTTCCCGACGTTGCAAAACGATTGCAGCAAGCCGCCCTCGAGATTCATACAGATGTACTCTCAGAAGCCCCCCTGTGGGGTCCACAAGAAAACTCTCCAACGGCCCCCCCCCATGCAACGAATGGTCCGGCTGAAAAACAAATGAAGATCCATCGTCTGGAAACCACAAAACGTTCCAGATTTGATGCGTTTGCTTACCTCAATCGCATTCCCCTGGAACGCGAAATCGATGAAATCCCCGATGATTTGAGCGGACGCATTTTGGGTCGATTGGCCAATCAGGAGGGACGTGTTCTGGTAAAACTGCCACCAGGGATGAACCGTGATGCTTATCAGGGATTCAAGATCGCTCTGGACAGCGGACAGGCCCTGCACGCAGGAAGTTGTTTTTCCTGCCACCAGCTTCCAGATTGCTCGCTCACCACTTCAAAGCCCGTCACACCTTCCCTCCGCAATGCTTCATATTCAATGAAACAACTGCAACAAACCATGAAGACCGATCCACATCACAACATCCAGCTTGATGAGGGCGACCTCACTCGACTACTGGCTTTGCTGCAAATACTCAAAGATGTTCCGGATGCAGAATTCCGGAACTTGATCCTCAACGCCACCGTCCTCGACACCTCCGGAGACTTGGAATGAATCTTTTTCGCGGCGTAATACGCCACAGGATTTCCAACCACTTCCAATCACACCCAGCCAATGTTGCAACCAGTCGCATGACATTCAGTGTGGCTTTCATTCTGCTGTTGAGTGCTGTCGGCATGACTGCCGAGCCAAACAGCGAATCGAGCAAAGATTCAATTCAGGGCCGGGTGATCGATTCAGCTGGCAGCGGGGTCGAAGGGGTGATGGTTTCAGCAGTCGACGATGAACAACGGAAATGGACATCTGTATTTACTCAACAAGATGGTTCCTTTTCCATTCCCAATCTTCGCAACGTCGATCATAAAATCCGAGCTCGCCTGATGGGTTTGGGTGATGAATGGGTCAGCGGCGTTGCAGTGGGAACCGATCATCTGATGATTTCAACCCACCCTGCAGTCGGTGATGAATTGGAATCACAACGTCCTGCGAGTAGTGCTTTCAGCATGCTGAATTTTGACAACCCGCGCGACAAAATGAACTTCAAAATGTTCTGCTCCTACTGTCATCAAGTTGGAACACTGGGTTTCCGAACCCCAGAAAAACCAGTCGACTGGGAAACCATGCTTCGCCGCATGGATGGCTTTGGCGGCCTTTACCCGCACACCCAGGACACCATCATTCAAAGACTGATGGACACCTACAAAGACGATGCTGTCGAAAATTGGCCTGCCTTTGTTCCACCCCCGGCACCGACTGGACTGGCTGCAGCAGCCACAATCACGATGTGGGAAATGGACAAGCCTTTGCAAGGTTCATTTCATGACCTTGAGATCGGCCCAGATGGAAAAGTTTATGCTGTCAACATCAGCAAACATCGCATGGTAGTCCTCGACCCCGAGACCGGAACACAGACAGCCTACCAATACCCGCGCGGTACCTATGGACCACATTCCATTGAAACAGCAAACGACGGTGGTCTGTGGACCACCATGTGTGCCACCGGCCAAATGGTACGATTTGATATCGAAACCAAACAGTTTGAAACCTACAGCAGCGGCGAAGCGCCCAAGCGACGGGGAAATTACCCTCACACTCTAAGAATCAATCCCAATGATCCCGAGGGTCTGGTCTGGTATACCGACGCAGGTTCCAACTCCTGTTTTTCCATTCATCCTGAAACCCACGTTGTCAAAGAGTACAAGCTGCTCAGTGCTGGACAAGCCGTTGCGGCGGGTCGTGGAGAATCACGGGGGATCACACCCTATGGTCTCGATTTCTCGCCGGTTGATGGCATGATCTGGTACTCCAAACTCAATGGAAACCGCATCGGCCGGATTGATCCCAATGTCGACGATGGGAACATCAAAGAATGGAACCCGCCTTTCCGTGGGCCGCGCCGTCTGCACGTGGCTCCCGACGGAATGGTCTGGGTGCCCGGCTTCGGCTCTGGCGTCTTTGGAAAATTCAATCCAACAACAGAACAATGGACGGTCTATGAACTACCTGACGCTGAAAACCAGATTCCATATGCACTGAATGTTGATCCAAAAGGAATTGTCTGGATTTGTGGCACCCACAATGACACGATCAATCGCTTTGATCCAAAGACCGAGGCGTTCACAGAAATCCGGTTGCCAACAAGAGTGTCCTACACTCGTGAAATTGAATTTGATGACGAAGGAAATGTCTGGACCAGCACTTCCGGGCCCGCTCGTCACATGGAACGCGGCGTTGGCGCAGTCATCCGTATTGCTCTGCCGGACGTTGTGCCCGACGAAGGCAGCATTCAACTGGTCGGCAAGACGTTTGATGGAACTCACGAGATTGGCAACCTTGCCACGGCGCCGAAGGTACAACGCAACAAAAATGCGGCTCTGTTTGCAAAAATCGACAAAACCGAGATGCCAGAAGCTTACAAAACACAACCACACCAGAAGTATGTCGACCATCGTATGGCCAGTATGCCAGCGGGATCACGCGATCGAGTTGGAACGCTGTGGAATGAATTTCGCCGTGAAAACCCTGAACGCAGTCGCGACGGTGCCATGTTCGTTCGCATTCTGGAATATGTTGCCAAGCAACAACCAGGCTCGATGCCAGCAAGAAGATTCATTCAAAAATGGCAACACCACAACTTCGGTTCAGCAGCGGATCGACTTGTCAATCGCTCGATGGAAAATGGCCAGCGGGTCTACGAACAGGCTGCCTGCAATCGTTGCCACACCATCAATGGAAAAGGCGCGAAGTACGGCCCTGATCTGACGGACATTGCCAAGCGTTTCAAAGGGTCCAAATTACTGCAGCAATGCGTCAAACCATCAGCCGAAATTCACAAGGAATATCAAACCCAACAAATTCTTGTCGATGATGGACGTCTACTGACTGGCTTGGTGGTCGAGGAAACCGACGACCAAATCCGACTCGTTCCCAATCTGCTCAAACCAGACAAGTTCGTGACGATCAGCAAAGATGCCATCGAACAGCGTCGTGCCGCAGAGGTATCAAGCATGCCCGCAGGACTGCTCGATACTTTCACCGTCGAAGACATACTTGATCTGACAGCGTTCCTGCAATCACGTGGTGGTCTCAAGAAATGAACACAATCACTGGAACCAACTGCTATCAGTTCGTGATTGCCATTTTGAGCATCAGCTTGTTTGGCCTGATGCCCGCTCCACTGCAAGCAGACTGGCCGCAGTTTCGCGGCAACAACTCTGACGGTATCGGCACTGGAGCACCGCCCATTGAGTTCGGTCCCGGCAAGAATGAACTGTGGAAGACGCCACTGTCTTCAGGACACAGTTCACCCTGCATTTCGGGCAATCGAATTTTTGTTACCACCTACAATAAGGACACGCCAGCAGTCGCAGTGGTCTGCATGGATCGGATCACAGGAAAAATCCTGTGGGAAAAAATTATCGCCGTTGAAAGATTGGAAAAGGGTCACCCATCATTCAACCCCGCCAGTAGTTCACCCTGCTGTGATGATCAATGCGTGGTCGCCTACTTTGGTTCCTATGGGCTTGTTTGCCTTGATCTCAATGGAAATCAGTTGTGGGAAAAACAACTGCCGCTGACCAAATCCTTTTCTGGCAATGCCACATCGCCAATGATTGTCGGTGACAACTTGATTCTGTACCGGGGTAATTATGTCGATCACTATCTGGTGTGTTTTGACAAAACCACAGGAGAACAACGTTGGCATGTACCACAGAAAGAGAAGTTCACCGGTGAAATGGCCTGCACTGCCTGTCCTGTGGTGGCGGGCGATAAACTGATCTGTCACACCGCGAGATCCGTTCAGGCTTTCGACATCAAGACAGGACAAACAGTATGGACAGCAAAATGTGCAACCACTGCAACAAGCACCCCTGTATTGGCAGGCGATGAAGTCGTTGTTGCTGCATGGAATAAACTCGGTGAACCTGATCTAAGACCACCATTTCCCACGTTTGATGAGCTATTGACCCAACATGATGAAAATGACAATCAGTTAATCGAACGAAACGAGTTCCCCAAACTCTGGATCTTCCATCGCCCGGAAGGTATCGAAGCCGCCATGAATGGTGCGCCCGTGTCCTGGAAACATGCCAACAAGAACAGGGATGCAGAAATCACCCGAGAAGAATGGCAGAAGGCGGTGGATGAGTTGGAACGATTTCGGGCCGGTTATGAAACGCATGGATTGCTTGCCATCCCAATCAACAGCAAAGGTTTTGTAGCCGCTGAGGATGTCCGAACACTGGCCACCGATGGCATCCCGGAGGTTCCCAGTCCTGTCTTTGATGGGACCTATGTCTATCTGGTCAAAAATGGCGGCCTGCTGACCTGCATCAATCTGGCAGAAGGTGAGCGAGTTTACCGAACTCGAACTCGTGGCAAGGGAACACACTACGCCTCACCGCTGATAGCCAATGGCAACCTCTACACCTTTGCCGGCGACGGGCAAATCAGCGTGATCGAACTGGGCCCTTCACACCGAATTCTTGCCCAGAATGAAATGCCCGATGGTGTCTATGCCACACCTGCAATTGCGGACGGCATCATCTATGTACGCACCCACTCCGCACTCTATGCCTTTCAGGACGCAAGAGACTGATGTTTTCCGGAAGTCGCATCGAAAACTCACCGCAACTGCCATGGAAACATGGCAACGATTGTGTTGCGCAAGTCGCCCGTCCTTGTCAACGGTTCGCCATCATTTCGATACTTGCACTGCTGTTTTCACTGCTTCCAAACAGGCTAACCGTTGCCAAGCTACCCACAGGACTTGATACCTTTCTTAGGGAATCATGTGTCGACTGTCATGACACCAACACCGAGACAAATCTTGATTTGAGTTCGCTCGATTTCAAACTCGAACAGCCAGATAATTTCCGCCAATGGGTCCATGTCTTTGATCGTGTACAACGGCGTGAAATGCCACCGGCATCGGAACCAGCTCCAGAGGAACAGAATCGACTCGATGCACTGTCCCGTCTGAAAGCAGAACTGGCAAAATTCAATCATCAGACACAACAGGCCAAGGGCCGGGTGCCGTCGAGGCGACTGTCACGCCAGGAATATGAGCACACACTGCATGATCTGCTTGGTGTTGGCGGTGATCTGGCAAAGCAACTTCCGCCTGAAAATGAATCCGGGGCGTTCGATGTCGTTGCTGCAACGCAGGAAATGTCCAGCGTGCATATCAAAGGTCTTTTGAGGGCCGCCGATCTGGCCTTGGATGAAGCGATCCAATTGGGCAGACGACCACCCATGCAGGAAAAAGAAGTCGACTATCTGCATTCAAAGTACATTCAAATGTGGGTGGACCGGCCGATTCGCCGGGGTGGCGGGACCATCTTCAAAACAGATCAAGATGTGATCACGTTCCGTGGCGAAAATTATGTCTTTCGTACAGACACCAATGGTTTTCGGCCGCCCGTCGCGGGACGCTATCGCATCAACGTCAAAGCCGCAACCTACCAGCCGCGATCATCCATCACTCTCAGTTTGAAACGGCAAAACGACAAACAGGGCGAAAGTGAATTGTTTGCCGCGTGGGATCTGGAAGGCGATGCTTATCGTGATGTGACCACGGTCACCTACCTTCGTCCTGATGACTATTTCTATGTCAGTGTCGACGAAATGGATCCGGCCCCCAACGGCAGCATCATCTATAACGCAAAGAGTGCTGACACCTATGCCGGAGAAGGTGTAAGAATTCGCCGTGTCACAGTGCAGGGCCCACTCGAAACGACATGGCCACCCCAACGTACCCGGAAACTTTTCCCCGGTATCGAGTGGAAACAGGTCAGGCAAAACGGACTTGGTCGATCTTACCAACCCGTACTCACAGAATCGCCTGTCTCACACCTTCGAGCGATTATCGAAAAATTTGCCTCTAGAGCTTTCCGCCGGAAATTGAGTGAGCAGGAAATTGACAACTGGGTCGGGCTGGCCATGCCCAGCCTGAAGGCCAAGCGTGACTTCATCGAATCCGTGCGGATTCCCCTACGTTCCATCCTTGTATCACCCGAACTGATCTTCCAGGCAGGCAAACCAGGGCCATTGAGTGATCCAGCACTGGCCACACGCTTGTCCTACTTTCTGTGGCGCAGTCGACCTGACGATGAATTGAACAGACTTGCTGACGAAGGTCGATTATCTGATCCAGACATCCTTCACGCTCAAGTCGAGCGGATGTTGAACGACCCCAAAAATGATCGATTTGTGAACGAGTTTCTCGACCAGTGGTTGAACCTCGATCAGATTGATGCAACCACTCCTGACAGCTATCTGTACCCGGAATACGATGACGTGCTCCGACGCGCGATGCTGGCAGAAACGCAACACTTTTTTGGTCATTTGATTGACAGGGATCTACCAATAGCAAACCTGATCGACTCGGAATTCACCTTTCTGAATCGCAAACTGGCCGAACATTACGGTATCACGGGCGTCAAAGGTGAAACCATGCGGAAAGTGCAACTTGATGCCGGAAGCATCCGAGGTGGCATTCTTACCCATGCTTCGATCGCCAAAGTAACGGCCAATGGAACGGTTACCACTCCTGTCAAACGGGGAAACTTTGTATTAACAAACCTGTTGGGGCTTCCACCCAATCCGCCACCACCTGGTATTGGATCGATCGAACCCGATACACGCGGAGCCACGACCATTCGTGAAACACTGGAAAAGCATCAGCAGATCGAGGCTTGTGCTGTTTGCCACCGTCAGATTGATCCGCCGGGATTCGCGATGGAATGTTTTGATCCTGTTGGCAATTTTCGCAATCGCTATCGCAACAGCAAGGGAGTCAAGCGAACGTCGCCCCCGGGTTTGCGACTTGCACACCGCGATTACAATCTTGGCCACGCTGTCGACATGTCTGGCGTGACGAGTGATGGATTCCCGTTCAACGGGATGCGCGATTACAAGACCTATCTGCAAAAATCCAACAATCAAGTGGCCCGAAACCTGCTTGCCAAACTACTAACCTTTTCGACCGGTGGAGAGATCGAGTTTCAGGACCGTGAGGAACTTGAGCGAATACTTCGTGCAACTCAAACTGAGGGTTATCCTTTGCGAAGCCTGATCCACCACACTGTCGACAGTCCGCTTTTCAGGAATCGCTGATGTCCAGACTCATTTCGCGACGAACTGCGCTCAAAGCAAGCGGGCTCTCCATTGCCTTGCCATTTCTTGAGTCCATGACGTCGGCAAACGCCACCGGGCCAGTCGAACCGCCCCAACGAATGCTGCTGATCTGCAATGCGCTGGGCCTGCATTCGCCATCCCTGTTTCCAACCACCACGGGAAACGAGTACGAAAGCACTGAGTATTTGAACCTGCTTGCTGAGCATCGAAAAGACTTCACACTTTTTTCCGGGCTGTCTCATCCTGACCAGAATGGCAAAGAGCCACACGACACGGAAATGACGTGGCTGTCAGCAGCACGCAACCCGGGGTTGGGAGGGTTTAAAAACTCAATTTCAGTTGACCAGTATGCTGCGACCAAACTGGGTCATGTCACACGTTTTCCATCCCTTTCACTCAGCACGAACTCAACCGAGAGTCAGTCTTACACCAGCAATGGAGTGATGCTGCCGGCCCACAATCGGCCATCGGTCGTGTTCGCCAAAATGTTCCTCACAGGAAACGCATGGGAACAGCGTCGACAACGGGAGCGACTTGCTGATGGTCGCAGTATTCTCGACTCCGTCGCGGACCAATCCAAAATGCTCAAGCAAAAAACCGGAGTCAATGACCGCCGACAATTGGATGAGTACTTCGAGGCTATCCGTGTCGCGGAATCCGAGTTGCGCGAAGCCGAAGCATGGCTTGATCGGCCCAAACCACAAGTCAAGGTCGACCCGCCGCAGGACATTGATGACTCGGCTGACCTGATCGGACGAACCAAGTCCATGCTGAACCTGATTCCGCTGATTCTGCAGACTGATTCCTCACGCATCATCACAGTCATGATTCAGGATCACATGGTTGTGCCGAAAATTGGCGGCATTTCAGCAGAACACCACAATCTGTCACACCACGGACAGGACCCCAACAAAATCTCGCAACTGAAAATCATCGAAACAGAACTGCTAAAATGCTTCAATGAATTGCTGGGACAATTGGCCAAACCCACCGAAGCAGAGGGCCGATTGCTTGATCACACGTCAGTGTTACTGGGCAGCAATTTGGGCAACGCAAATGCACACGACCCGAGCAACCTGCCGATCATTCTTGCCGGTGGCAAGCACAAGCACCAAGGTTATGTAGCTCACAGCAAGTCAGACAATACCCCGTTGTGCAATCTGTACGTTCATCTTTTAAACCGTGTCGGCATCGAAACAGACAATTTCGGAACCAGCACTGGCACACTCTCTGTTTAGCATCCATCAGATCCAAAAATTGACTTCAGTAATTACCAGAAAAAGCATGAAAAGCAAATCCATTCTCAGTGCATGCCTGTTGCTAATCGCCATCCCGATGCCTGCTTTCGGCGAATCCTTTGCCGACAACTGGCATCAATGGCGTGGTCCAAATGCAACCGGTGTCTCGCCCACTGCTGATCCACCAGTGGCATGGAGCGAAGAGGAGAACGTGAAATGGAAAGTGGCCATCGAAGGTCAAGGGACATCGACTCCAATCATCTGGAATGACAAGGTCTTTGTGTTGACGGCCATCAACACCGGAGTCAAGGATCCATCCATTCCTGATCCTGAAGACCAACCCAAGACCAACTTTTTCGATATCAAACAACCCAACGCCCAGCACGCGTTTGTTGTCCTCTGTCTCGATCGAAATACCGGCAAGGAGATTTGGCGTCAGGTTGCCACCACAAAAATACCTCACCAAGGCGCTCACAACGACAACGATTTTGCACCCGCATCACCAACCACCGATGGAAAACATCTCTATTGCTGGTTCGGATCAGCAGGGCTCTTTTGCTATGACTTGCAAGGAAACAAAATCTGGGAAAAGAAACTGGGTGAGGTGAAAGTCGGGTCCAGTCTTGGCGAAGGCTGCTCTCCCGTTCTGCACGAGGGCAAACTGGTGATTGTTCGCGACCACGCAGGACAAAGCACCATCGAAGTACTCGATGCCAAGACAGGAAAAAACCTCTGGAAACGGGAACGTGATGAAGGGAATGCCTGGGCCACGCCACGGATCATCCAACACAGTGGAAAAACACAGGTCATCACGACTGCCTCAGGGTTTGTACGCAGCTACGACCTCAATACGGGTGACGTCATTTGGCAATGCAGTGGACTGACCGGAAATGCGATTCCCTGCCCAGTCGTCGAAGGCGACTATGTGATCTGCATGACTGGTTACCAGGGCTACTCCGCCATGGCGATTCCCCTAACCGAGACTGGCGACATTTCAGACAGCGAAAAAATCCTCTGGAAAAAAGAGCGGGGCACACCCTACATCCCTTCTCCGCTGCTGTACGAGGGACTGATCTTTTACAACCAGTCCAATCAGGCAATTTTGACATGCCTTGATGCAAAAACAGGCGAGGTTGCATTCGGGCCAAAACGTGTCGGTGAATTGTCCAACATTTATGCATCGCCTGTCGGTGCTGGCGGACGGGTGTATTTGACGGGCCGTAATGGCAATACGCTTGTTCTTGAACGCGGCCCCGAATACAAAGTCATGGCACTCAACAAACTCGACGAACGCTTCGATGCATCACCCGCGATCGCAGGCAATCAATTGTTCCTGCGAGGCGCCAAGCACCTGTATTGCATTGAAACCCAGCAGTGAGCTGACGGGTCTGACCCAACCAACCTGAATACCTGTTACCTTCATCGCAGTGACAGGTGTTTCGGTTGCTGAGAAAACTGCACTATCCTGCACTACTCTGCCCTGCCCTGCACTACTCTGCACTACTCTGCCCTGCCCTGCACCGTTTTCTCTGCCATACCCTTTTGATTTTCTCGGCCACACCCTTTTCATGTTCCTTACCGGATTCGCATCATGTTTCGAATGATTGTGTTAGCCACTTGCCTGACACTGACCACGATTCCAGTGGTCAATGGCGTTGAGCATTGGAGCCGCTTCCGTGGCGAAGATGGAAATAGCGTCGCGAAAGACAATGCCAATTTACCGACCCGGTGGAACACGACTGAAAACGTCCGCTGGGCAATCGATCTGCCAGGTTGGGGATGGTCCTGCCCGATTGTCTGGGGCGACAAGGTTTTTCTGACCACCGTTGTCAGTGAAGAACAGAACCTGGTCCCCAGCAAAGGACTCTATCTGGGTCAGGGAGTCCGGGATCCGGGTAAAGGGATCCACCATTGGCTGGTGTATTGCTTTGATTTGAACACCGGTCAGGAAATCTGGAAACGCGAGGCCCACACGGGTGCACCGCAAATTCCACGACATCCCAAAAGTACCTACGCAGCCGAAACGGCTACCACAGACGGCGAACGACTCTACGTCCTGTTCGGCGATGTCGGTTTGTACTGTTACGACCTCGAAGGCCAATTGCTGTGGTCACGCGACATTGAGCCCAGAAAGACTTTCATGGACTACGGCGCCGCGGCCTCCCCCGTCGTGCATGACGGTCAGGTATTTGTAGTCTATGACAACCTTGAAAAATCATGGATTGCATCCTTCGATGCAAAGACCGGAAAAGAACTTTGGAAACAGGACCGCAATGAAACCCATTCCTGGGCAACTCCCCTGGTTTGGCAAAATGAACAACGCACTGAAATTGTTGTACCTGGAAAAAAATCCAATCGCAGCTACTCACTCGCCGGAGATCTGCTCTGGGAATTTGATGGACAGATGTCAAATCTTGTCATTCCATCACCGATGAGTGCACACGGAATGTGCTATATCGCATCGGGATACGTGGGTGACTCCCACCGGCCGACCTTCGCAATCAAACCAGGCGCAAGCGGCAATATCACCCCAGAGGGAGATTACACCGACAATGAGTTCATTGAGTGGTACCAAGCCACTTCGTCTTCCTACAATCCGAGCCAAACCGTCTACGGCGACTATCTTTATACGCTTTACGATCAGGGATTCCTGACCTGTCACAACGCTCGAACCGGGGAACAGGTTTATGGCAAAAAACGATTTTCACCTTCAGGCTCATTCACAGCGTCACCGTTTGCCTATAACGGTTACCTGTTCTGCCTCAGTGAAGATGGACTGACCTATGTGATCAAGGCAGGTGAAGAGTTTGAAATTGTGGCCCGCAATGAACTCGATGAACTGTGCATCGCCTGTCCTGCTGTAGTTGGTGATAAAGTGCTGATCCGCACGGCGTCAAAACTCTACTGCCTGTCCGAAGGATCAAAACTCGATCCTGCCATGGCAGCACAATTGAAACCACGGCGCTCGTCGACCCCCATCAACGATATCTGGGCGGCCACTACTGCTGGTGACAATGCTGCCATCAAACGATTTCTGGACGCCGGTGTGGCCGTGAATGCCAAACAGGGACGGGGTGGTGCAACACCCCTGCGTAACGCCATTCTGCACAATCACTCAGACTCTGCCCGACTATTGATGGAACGTGGAGCCGATGTCACGCTGAGTGGACCAGATGGCAATACTCCTCTTCATCTGGCTGCTTTTTTCGGAGATGAATCACTAGTCAAAAAGTTGCTGGAAAAAGGTGCGAATGCCAAGACCGAGAATTCCAAAGGTGAAACGGCACTGGACATAGTTTCCAAGGATTGGGATTCCCAACTGGAATCCACCTACCAGAATGTTGGCCGTTCGTTGAATCGCAAGTTTGATTTGCGCCGGCTGCAAAAAGTTCGGCCACAGATTGCCTCCTTTCTGGAAAAAAATGCCTCCTCGGCAACAGACGACAGTGAAGCTTCCAGATGATGGTGGGTGATGATTTGTGATTCTCACAGGCATCCATGTGCATCTGATGGCAGGAACACACAGAAATCCACTTACAGTCGTCTGTAGTTTCGGGATTTCTGACTTACAATGATGATTGGCAGCCCCCTGCCTCATGCGGTCTGCCTCATGCTTTCTGCCTCATGCGGTCTGCCTCATGCTTTCTGCGTCATGCTTCCTTCCTCACGAGAAATGATATGCCCCGTGCACTGTGGACTCCGGTCCTGATTGCCTGTTTTACGCTGATTCTGTCCTCTGCCGCTCACAGCGAAAAGCCAAACGTGGTTGTGATCATGGCCGATGACCTCGGTTACGGCGATCTGTCATGTTACGGAGCAACTTCACTGGAAACCCCCAACATTGATCGACTCGCTGCTGGCGGATTACGATTCACCAACGGATATTGCTCGGCATCCACCTGCACTCCTACCCGTTACTCGATGTTGACCGGCACTTATGCCTTCCGTGGTGAGCGCACGGGCATCGCTCCACCAACAGCTCCCGCAATCATCAAGCCTGGAACTGAGACAGTTGGCACCATGCTTCAGCGAGCTGGGTACGCAACGGCCGTGATTGGAAAATGGCACCTGGGCCTTGGTGGCCCCGAAGGTCCAGACTGGAATGGCGACCTGAAGCCAGGGCCACTGGAAATTGGTTTTGACACGTGCTTCCTGTTACCCACCACCAACGACCGTGTGCCACAAGTCTATGTTCACGATCATCGAGTACCCAACCTTGATCCCAAAGACCCTCTGTGGGTCGGCAAGAAAAAACCCAGCCCCGATCATCCAACCGGGCAAACTCACCGCGACACGCTCAAGATGGACTGGTCCCATGGCCACAATTCAACCATCCACAATGGCATCAGTCGAATCGGATTCTATACAGGTGGACATGCTGCCCGATTCCGCGATGAAGACCTCGCAGACAAATGGGTAGAGAAATCAGTTGAATTCATCGAGGATCATCAGAAAGAACCGTTCTTTCTTTTCTTCTCATCACATGACATCCATGTTCCACGAATCCCGCACGAACGTTTTCAGGGAAAGACTTCACTCGGTTTCCGAGGCGATGCGATCGTCGAACTCGATTGGTGTGTCGGTGAACTGATGAAAACTCTGGATCGCTTGAACCTGACCGAAAATACCCTGGTCGTGTTCTGCAGCGACAACGGTCCCGTGATGGATGACGGCTACAAAGACGAAGCCCTTGAAAAAGTGGGGAATCACCGGGCAGGTGGTCCATTCACCGGTGGAAAATACAGTGTCTATGAAGGCGGTACACGCACTCCCTTCATCACATCGTGGAAAGGACGCATTGCGCCGGGAACCAGCGACGAAGTCGTCTGCACCATCGACTTGGCAGGCAGTCTGGCCGCCTTGACTGACCAGAAGCTCACCTCGGACGGATACCTCGACAGCTTCGACGTGATCGGCGCCATGCTTGGCGACAAAGACGCCAAAGGTCGTGATCATCTGGTTCAGCAGGACAATGGCAATAACGGAACATTGGCGCTGCGCAGCGGTAAATGGAAACTTCATCGGTACGGCAAGAATTTTGCTCGTAACGTGGTGGTCGAAAAAAAGCTGGCTAACACCAAAGTGCCAAAACTGCAGCTTTTCGACCTGGAAAATGATCCTGCCGAAAAGAAGAATGTGATCGATCAACATCCTGAAGTTGCAGAACGACTCAAGAAACAACTCGATGAGATCGTGCAGTCAGGTCGCAGTCGCTCTTGAAGTCAGGCGCTCTTGAAGTCAGGCGCTCTTGATGACTGAGTTGCCCGCTATCCAAATGCATTTCGAGGCCATCAGAAATTTCTGATGGCCGGCGGGATTACGATCCAGAGTTTGGTGGGGAACCAACGCTCGATCATCCAGGCAAATAATCAGGGAATCACAGGAACCAGTGGTGTTTTGCCATCGTCTGGTGAAACGGGATACAAAGCTTGATGTGTTTCCAATCCTGACTTCAGTTTTCCGACCATCTCTCGCAACACGGCAGGTTCCTGATCCGCAAGATTGGTTGATTCGAACGGGTCTGATACAAGATTGTAAAGCTGGTAGCGTCCACCCTCGGATCCCTTGGACGGGATGTAGTGATAGATCACTTTCCAGTCTCCGTCACGGAAAGTGGTGAAGTAATCGCTGCGATGAGGTGAATGCGGATAGTGCATCAGAAAAACTTCATCGCGTGAATCATCCGGCTCGGCGGTCAACAGTTTCGACAGGTCGATGCCGTCAACGGCATGACCTTCGGGTGATGTAGCGCCCGTCACTTTCGCGATCGTGGGATACAAATCCTGCACAGCGGCGACTTGGGTTTGCAGACTTCCGGGTGGAATGATTAACTGTTTCTGATTCGCATTGTTCGTATTCTCTTTGGCCCATGCTGCAATGAATGGAACTCGCATGCCGCCTTCGTAGTGAGCTCCCTTTTTACCACGCAGTGGAGCGGCACACGCTACTGCATGCTGATGCCCCAAAGGAGCATCGGAACCATTATCCCCCAGAAAGAACACAAGAGTGTTTTCCGAAACTCCCAAGGCATCGAAATGATCCAGCAAGTCGCCAAGTGACTTGTCCATCCCTTCAATCAACGTGGCAAATGCCTGAGCATTTTTCGGCTTGCCAGAATTCTTGTAGTGGTCAGCAAATCGTGGGTCCGAGTGAAATGGTGCATGGACAGCATAGTGCGACATGTACAAATAGAATGGCTTTCGCTTCTGAACCGATTCCGAAACCCGTTTCTTTGCCTCAAGCGTGATCGCCTCCGTCAGAAACGTTTCCGACCCGTGGTATTTTTTCAAGTGAGGCACAGCGTGACTGGAACGTCTGGTTCCCAAACCATAATTTTCTTCGCCGTAATAGCTACCCGGTGCACCAAACGATGCTCCACCCACATTGACATCAAATCCGAGATTCAACGGTTCGGAACCCTCAGACTGCTCTGGCCCAAAATGTCCTTTTCCCACATGGATCGTCTGATAGCCAACTTTGCGTAGCAACCTCGGCAAAGTCACATCGCTACTCTTCAGCCCTTTCCAATTCCAACCCGGTGGTCCATGGGGTCCGCGATTGTCATTTCGCGGATTGATCCAGTTGGTGGCATGGTGCCTGGCAGCATTTTGCCCGGTCATGATCGAAATCCGCGTCGGCGAGCAAACGCTCATGGCATAAAAGTTGTTGAATCGCACTCCTTGGGCGGCCAATCGCTGCATGTTGGGTGTTCGATAATAATCATTCAACGGGTAACGCTTTGGCTGCCCTTTCTCATCAGTCAAGAACGGCACCGACGTGTCCATCACTCCCATGTCGTCAACCAAAAAGACGACAACATTGGGCGAGGTGTGTGCGGTATCGGCGACAACCGCACCACTTGACAGTGACAAAGCAACAACAACAGTCAGGCTGGCAACCAGCAGAGTTTTGATATTCATGCCGATATCATAACCAACCTCGGTTGGTTGATTCCAATGGCCGCAAGCAAACGCGCTGTTCCAACCAAAAACATGGCCGATACTGCACGGTCAATTCGATTCAGGAATCGATCTGCCGATGCCAGGAAAAGTGCTCCTCAGCAGCGGTCATTTCCTTCTTTTGAACCTCAGAAAATGTTCCCTCCCACCGTGGATAGGCATCATCACAGCACGACCGAACACACCACAGCAGGAAATGCAGTCATTTTTGGTTCGGTGACCAACCCTACCATGTGCTGTCCTTGAAGACGCTAGAATGTGAAGTCCTTCCCATTGCCCGTTCTTCCAATTCCTGTTGCAACGAGGTCAATCATGAGACTGCTCTCTCTGAGTGGAACATTAGCTCTCCTGACCGTCATGCCTGCTCTGGGCCAATTACCGATCGGTCAAGTTGTCGATCCAATTGTTGAAAACAGCGACACGATCGAAGTCTCGCTTCAGAGCCCAGGAATCGAGCGTGGAATTGTGGGTGTCATTGGCATCACAGCAGAAGAAGTCAATTCACTGTTTGAATTGTGCCAGCAGGACGGGTTGATCGTATTTTTACAAACCGATGATCAAAATCTCGCTACGGAAATGCGGGCCCGAGCCGATGCTGCCAAACTACTTGGACAACGACTGTTCATTGAAACAGGATCGCTCAAGCACATTCACCTCGGAAACAACGTCGCGGATCGGATCGTGGTCAGCGAATCGATTGGCAACACGATTCCTGAAACGGAAGTCATGCGTGCGCTGCGACCTCGCGGGATTGCCAAGATAGCCGGTCAGCAACGCATCAAATCCGTTCCCTCGGGCACGGACGATTGGTCCCATCCTTATCACGGCCCTGACAACAACCCGCAATCTGATGATCAATTAGTCCGCGGTAACTTTCGCACCCAATTCATTGGTTATCCCAAGTTCAGCCCCATGCCGGAACAGACCGTCATTGCTGGTGGACGCATCTACAAAGCGATGGGGCACATCGCGCACAAAGCCAACCAGAATGCGATGCTCAATAAACTGCTGTGCATCAATGCCTATAACGGCATGATTCTGTGGCAACGAGATCTTTCGCCGGGATTCATGCTGCACCGCAACACCATGGTGGCAACAGACGATGCGTTGTACATGGGTGACCATGAGTCATGCAAAATCTTTGATGGTAAGACGGGCGTCCTGAGAGACGAAATCAAAGTCGATCCCAAAATCAGTGATGGACCGGTTTGGAAATGGATGGCCATGCGAGATGGAGTCCTGTATGCCCTCGTCGGCAATCCGGAAGTCAAAATCCAGACACAGCGGGCAATCCGACGGGGCCTCGGTCACTGGCCTTGGGGGATGTGGGACGGTCATGACTACAGCGACCCCCGCACCTCGTTTGGGTTTGGAAGAACGCTGGTTGCTCTCAACCTGAACACCAAAGAGCGAATCTGGCAATTCCGTGATGAGCAGTTTCTGGATGCTCGTGCGGTGTGCATGAACGACACTCGCATCTTTTGTTATTGCCCCGGCAAGTTTCTGGCAGCGATCGACCGCTACACGGGAAAGTTGGTGTGGAAGAACAGCGACAAGGATTTGCTGGACGCCATCGATGGGCAGGAAAAAGCTCAGCACTATATCACTGGCTATGCAACGACCTGTTACATCAAGTGTGATAACAACTTTCTGTTCTTCGCTGGTCCCCAACGCACACGCATGGTGGTCGCCTCAGCCGAGGATGGAAAACTGGCATGGACTCATCCGACTGGCAACCTGCAACTGGTGCTGCGTGACGACGGTATCTGGGCCGCTGGGCCACAAAAGTCGGAAAACGGCATGAAGCTGGATTATAAGACAGGAAAAGTTCTCGAAACCTTTCCGGCCCGCCGCGCCTGCACTCGCGCTACTGGTTGTGCTGACAGCGTTTTTTATCGCGCCAGCGGGGGAACCGTTCGCGTTCTGACCGACACGAATACCGCCCAGCATATCGATCCCATGCGACCGCCTTGCCAGGATGGCGTGCTGGTCGCGGGCGGTCATTTGTATTGGGGACCGTGGATGTGTGGTTGTCAGTTATCTCTCTACGGAAACATCGCGCTGCGTCCAGAGGGCTCTGATCCGGGTAACGAAACGACAACTGAACCAGCACGTTTAGCTGGTGATCTCACTGCTGATGTACCCTCCATTGATGTCAAGCCTGACGACTGGGTCAGTTTTCGCAGTAACAATGCGCGAAACGATCAAACAAAAAACGGCATCCCGAATAATGTTTCGCTCAGCTGGTCTGTCGATCTTGCTGATCATGTGTTGCCAACGGCGCCGGTGACAGCGGGCGGCATGATTTTCATTGCTGATCGTTCGGGTGCAGTGCGTGCGTTCAATGCAGACGGTACCACCGCTTGGACCACGTATACCGGCGGCCCCATTTATTACGCACCCACCGTTTCCAACGATCGGGTCTATGTGGGATCTGCCGATGGCCGTGTCTATGCGATGGCAGCACAGGACGGTCGTTTTTTATGGTCTTATCGGGTTGGCCCGAATGATCGATGGTTGCCTGTTTATGATCGCCTGATTTCGGCGTGGCCTGTCGCGGGCGGTGTCGTCGTCGACGGTGATACGGTTTTTGCCGCTGCTGGAATCACCCATTATGACGGTACTCATGTGGTTGCCCTCGATGCCGTCACCGGACACCTCAAAGCATCGAATCGAAATTCAGGAACACTTGAACAGGAAGTCAACAACGGCATCAGCATGCAGGGAAATCTGACGATGGTGGATGGCGAACTGCGTTTCCTGGCGGGAGGTGTTTATGAAACGGCTCGTTACAATCCCGAGACGCTTGAATGCCTGAACACACCACGCAAACAGGTATCGTCACAATATCGGACCGCGTTCTATCCGTACTATCCTGATTACGGCAAGTATGTCTCGCTGGACTACCAGTGCAGCGATGGTTGCTCGTTGTCACACGATGCGAGCTATGAAGGCAGCCAGTTCGTCAATCTGGAAAGACAACCAGCAATGCCACCTGGAACCAAAAAGCCCGGCAAGGAAGCAGCCCGCTGGGTACGTCGTGGTGGCAAAATGGCCGAACCACTGTGGTCTGATAAAGCGAATCGACGTTTCACCAGTTTCGCTGTCACTGAAAAAACCTTGCTCGCAACCGGTCATCCGGATAATCAACCCGACCAAAGTTTTCTGGTCGCCATCAATGCGACTGATGGAACGGACCGATGGATTGCCCCCACGCCAGCCAACGCTGTCAAAGGCGGCTCGGCGGTGGATCCCAATGGTCGAATCATCGTCGTACTCGAAAACGGACAACTACTGTGCTTCGATGCAGTCCCGTGATAATCCGGCAATCACAAGCATTTTTCGTGAACGTTGTGCAGTCAGAAACGTGTGGTTCAGCATAAGCAATTCGAGCAATCCTGCGATTCCACTGCCCACCTCACAGCATGGAAACTCCCGTCAACCTGAAACTTTCGCCATCAACACGGGTTAAAACCATGTGCACAGAAAATCTCGCCTCAATCAATTCCGGTGCCTGACCATGATCCGAACAGCATTCCTGCTCATTCCCGTTCTCGCTTGCACCATGGTGCCGACCTTGGCCCAGTCGCCTCGTGATGCACGTTCCCGTGGCGGTGGTAGTCAGATTCCTCAACCCGGCACCCTCCTGCCCACCGTGAGCGCGGTTGACGAACAGGGCCGTGATTTTTCTACGGCAAGTCTGCGTGGCAGTTACACCGTTCTGGTATTTGGTTGCCTCACCTGACCACCGTTTCTTCGTAATGTCCCCAGTTTGGAGACAGTCCAGCGCGACTATCAACCCCAAGGTGTGAAGTTCTATTACATCTACAAGGCACTCGCTCACCCCGAAAACAACGGATACATCACACCGTTCAGTATCAAGGAACGAGTGATGCATGTTGATGAAGCAAAACGGACTCTCGGTTCCAGGATTCCGTGGATTTGTGACAACATGGACAACGACTTGAAACATGCCTTGGGGAATCGGCCGAATTCCGAATTCATCATCGACCCTGATGGCAAAGTTGTGGTTTCACGAGAGTGGAGTCGGCCAGAGGAATTGCGCTCCGACTTGGAACGACTGATCGGGTCGGTCACCAAGCCAACGACTATCAGTGACCTGCAAATGCCGACTCGCAAGCCACCACAAAAAGCTGCCACTGGAATTGTCAAGCGAATCACGGTCCCGAGCAACATGTCGCCCCTCAAGATCACCGCCAGAAAATCAGAAACTCCTCACTACGCAAAACTGCGTGCTGAAATGAGTGGTGACCAGATCTATTTGGGATTCTTTCTCGATCCGCTCTACAAGGTTCACTGGAACAATAAAGCACCCGCGTTGACGTTCGACATCAAAACGCCAACCGGGGTTTCCGTGACACCTGCCATCGGCACTGCAGAAAAAGTCGAAGTCGATGCCGATGCTGACCCGCGCGAATTTCTCGTCACCCTCGATGGACGATCCTCAGAACCGATGCTCGTCACGGTCAAATACTTTGCCTGCGATGATGCAGAAACGTTCTGCATTCCTGTGGAACAGGAGTACGAAGTTTCCTTTGAACGTGATCGGGATGGAGGCTCACGAAGACAATCTGGAGATCGGATGGCACAGAATCGTGGCTCCTCTGGACGAGCAAGAATGAGTGAAATGATGCAACGCATGGCCATCATGCGAACACTGGATATCAATGGCGATGGAGAGATCTCGGCTGAAGAAATCGAAGCAGCACCCGAGTCTTTACGTCAACTTGATAAAGACAGCAATGATCGTCTGAGCACGGACGAGATTCGAGGTCAAGGACGAGGCGGATTCGGTGACCCGCGTTTCAGGAGACCGGGCGGACCCTCGATGCAACGTTTCGGGGACCCGCGATTTCGTAATTTCGCCCCAGAAAGAAATGCACCGGCAGAACCTGCAAACGGATCCCGCTGAGCATCAGGCGAAAATGCACTCGGCGACTGTCCACTGGGCCACTATTCACTGCGCGACTGTTATTCGCCCAACGCTTCTCGAACGAGTGCCTCGATGTCCATGCCACCGGTACCAATCGAATCCATGATCGAATCGTGCTGGGTCTTTTCCTCGTAGTCTTCTACACGATCAATGATCGTCTGAATTTCTTCTGGTCCATGCCCACGCTCGACCAGATAATCTTTCAAGACTTGATAATTTTCTTCGTTGGATTCCATCTGATATTCTCCAAGTCCAGATTCAGTGCAGGGATGACATTCAGGGGTAACATCTTCAAGTCAGCAGTTTTGTCGGATACTGTATGAAAAATGCATGTTTTTAATCTCGGCAAACTCAATGCCAATGAGCAGTAAAAGCCTACGTCAATTTGAATTCATGAGTGCAGGAAGCGTCACCGGGAATGAACTCGATTTTCACGCTTGCCGGATCAAACG
>PKCN01000416.1 GCA_002862205.1 Planctomycetaceae bacterium
AAATTGAACCTCGTTGGCAGGCTTATTGGGAAGAGAATTCGACCTTCAAGACACCTTCACAAGCGGGTGAAAAGAAACGCTACATCCTGGATATGTTTCCCTATCCAAGTGGTGATGGGTTGCATGTGGGACATCCCGAGGGCTACACGGCAACTGACATTGTTGCGAGGTTTGCGCGGGCAAGGGGTGAAAGTGTGTTGCATCCCATGGGGTTTGATGCTTTCGGGCTACCTGCCGAAGAGCATGCCATCAAGACGGGTGAGCATCCTCGGGTACAGACTCAACGCAATATAGATAATTTCACACGGCAGTTGAAAATGCTCGGTTTCAGTTATGACTGGGATCGAATGGTTTCCACCACAGATGAGGATTACTTCCGCTGGACCCAGTGGATTTTCCTGGTTCTGTATGACACCTGGTTTGATGCGGAGGCACAGAAGGGCCGCCCGATTGCAGAGCTGCCGGTTCCTGATGATGTCGAGGCTGCAGGAGCGGATGCTGTCTGCAAGTATCAGGATCAGCACCGCTTGGCCTACCAGGATGATGCGTTGGTCAATTGGTGCCCCGCATTGGGCACGGTGTTGGCCAATGAGGAGGTGCAAGATGGCAAGAGTGAGCGGGGCAATCACCCTGTGAAGCGAATACCGTTACGGCAATGGATGCTGAGAATCACCTCCTATGCTGAACGTCTTTTGGATGGATTGGACAAGGTGGACTGGCCCGCAGGAATCAAAAAATTGCAGCGGGATTGGATCGGACGCAGCACCGGTGCCGAGGTCGACTTTTACGTTGGTGATGAGGCTTCCCGTGAGCATTGGGCCCAGACGCGACGAAACAATGGATTCACCTCCAAGCCTGATTCGAACGTTTTGAGGGTGTATACAACCAGACCCGACACGCTCTTTGGTGCGACTTACATGGTCGTTTCTCCGGAGCACGAGATGTTGGAGCAGCTGACAACCGAAGCTCAGAGTGACGCGGTTCGAACTTATTGTGAAAAGGCATCATTCAAGAGTGACCGTGAACGCACCGATGGTGATCGCGCCAAGACCGGCGTTTTTACCGGCAGTTACGCTACCAATCCGGTCAATGCTGAACCGGTTCCCATCTGGGTCGCTGATTACGTCCTGGCGGGCTACGGGACAGGTGCAATCATGGCGGTTCCTGCTCACGATGAACGTGATTTTGAATTTGCAAAGCAATTTGATCTGAAAGTGATTCCAGTGGTTGATCCGCCTCAGGATCATCCTCAACACGCACAAATCATGGCCGGTGAGGTCTGTTTCGTTGCCGAGGGCAATGCAATCAACAGTGGGACGTTCGATGGCCAGAAAACGGGTGCGGTGAAGACAGCCGTGATCGCGATGTTGAGCGAATCCGGGCTGGCTGTGGAAGCCGTTAATTACAAGCTGCGTGATTGGTTGTTTTCACGACAACGTTTCTGGGGCGAACCCTTCCCGATTTTGCATGAACTCGATGCCCAGGGTGCGTTGACGGGGGTGAAACGGGCTGTTCCTGAAAGTGACTTGCCGGTCCGGCTTCCCGAACTCGAAGACTTCAAACCCCACGGCCGACCTGAGCCGCCATTGGCCAAGGCCGATGACGACTGGTTGTATGTCACGTTGGATGGGAAACGCTATCGAAGAGAAACCAACACGATGCCGCAATGGGCAGGCTCCTGTTGGTATTACCTCCGATATATCGATCCGAAAAATGATCAGGCGATGATTGATCCAGAACTGGAAAAGGCCTGGATGCCCGTTGACCTTTATGTGGGGGGCGCTGAACACGCCGTTTTACATCTTCTGTATTCTCGGTTCTGGCACAAAGTCCTTCATGACCGAGGCCATCTGAGCTATCCCGAGCCTTTTGGGAAATTGGTCAATCAGGGTATGATTCTTGGCGAAGTGGAGTTCACCGGATATCTCAATCAGGCCAGAGAACCGGTCTCGAGCAACCTGATCAAACGCAACGCAGAGGGAGACCGGGTGGGGCCAGATGGCACGCTCGTTACACCCACGACGCTGACCGATGAGCAAGTTGAAAAGAAAGGCGAAGGGTTTGTGCTCAAAGACAGCCCCGAAACGAGAATCGACAGCCGTGCCTTTAAAATGTCCAAGAGCCGGGGGAACGTTGTCAATCCGGATGAGGTGGTCCGTGAGTATGGCGCAGACGCCTTGAGACTGTACGAAATGTTCATGGGGCCCTTGGAAGCAACCAAGCCTTGGGCGATGACAGGAGTGGGAGGTGTCAAGAATTTTCTTGACCGCGTGTGGCGGTTGATCGTTGACCCCAAGGCAGATGATTTGGTGATTGCCAGTGCGGTTTGTGATCAGACATGCGACGCAGATCAGAAACGGATGCTGCATGCGACGATCAAGAAAGTCACTGAAGATACGGAATCGCTCAGCTTTAATACTGCCATTGCTCGCATGATGGAATTCACCAACTTCTTCACGCGTGCAAATTCGCGGCCCAAGGAGGCGATGCAGCAGTTCTTGGTACTTCTCAATCCGTACGCACCGCACCTTGCCGAAGAACTGTGGCAGATCCTCGGAGGGCAGGAGTCGATTGCTGCACAGCCGTGGCCGCAGTGGGAAGCCGAAGCCCTGGTTGAATCGAGCATTGAGGTTCCCGTCCAATTCAACGGGAAGGTGAAAGCAAAGATTCGCGTCTCACCTGATGTGAGCAAAGACGATCTGGAAAAGGCGGCCCTGCAGGACCCCAAAGTCCAGTCCTTGCTGGAAGGTAAAACCATTGTCAAGCAGATCGTGGTTCCGGGGCGATTGGTGAATCTGGTGGTGAAATAGCCGTCGCTGCACGGTGGCGCGGAATCTTTCGACCCGCAGGGGCGATTTTGGCAGGCAGCCGCTTTGCTAGTGACAAGTGGCAAATGGCTGCGTGTTGCTGTCTGGCCGCCGGACTTCCCGCAGGAAGTGGGAACACGCGAGACGAGTTCCCCAGTCCCCGTTTTGACACACTGCTTTCGCCCGCTCGGGTGTAGGGTTGAGCTGCTTTGTCGTGGCATTGAAGGGCTGTCAAGTCAAGCCTGTCAAGTGAATGCTGTGAAGTGAACGCTGTGAAGAACAAGAATCCGGCTTGTCGTCCAACTCAGATCAAACCGCTCGGTCGCATTGGTTTGCGGTCCTGTGGCTCTCGATTGGGGGCTGCCCTTTTTCAAGTCCACTGCCCACTCAATGGCGACATGATGTCTATTTTTAGCGTGGGTTGAATCGCTGCAACATCATGCTCAGCAAGATGGTTTTGGGGTAGCGTGCGTTGTAGACCCTTGGATCCAAGTTGACTTCGTAATCCAATCCACGTTGAACTTTTTTATGTACAAAAGCTTTTTGTCTCTGAGTTCTGTTCTGGTGCTGCTTTCTGCTAGTTGCGGCATTGTTGCTGCTGAAGCGTCCGAGCCTGCCTCCTGGTCCGACTTTGTTGACTACCACTGCAGCAGAGGTGCCTTCGGCACCTTTGCAGCAGAGGGTGTGACGCAAGGAATGTGGGAAGGGATTGAAGCTGGGCAAAACTATACCGCAACCTACACGTTGCACGCGGCTGAGGCTGGTCGTTCGATCCGGGCGGCTCATCGCATGGAAACTGAGAGTGGAGAAGTGATATCCATGGGGTCGGATTGCAGTATTGGGATGAGCGAAGCAAGTCCATCAAGTCGAGCTATTCAGGCTTTGACCAAGGGAATGCGTTTAGTGGATTTTCAACTTTGAAAAGCTTTGATCCCGCTGCCAATCTGATTGAATGGGAGTACACGGAGACAAGCCATGGAAAGACAACCAGGTACGTGCAGCGTGTTGAACAGGCCTCGTCCAACCTCTAACTTCAGGTGGCAAAAAAAGCAGAGGGTGGAGACGAATGGAACGAAGAACTCACCAGAGGTCAGGCCAAACAATCCGAGACACGTGCCATGCCAGTCCTGCAACGACTGTTACGTCGTGGTCGTCGAAAATAGTCGTACCTCGAACACGTTAAAATGGATTTCGAAGCGGTCAGTGACCGCTCGTGATTCGGAATGAATTGGCAATCGCGGTGAAGATTCTGGCAGAGTCTTGCCAAAGGCGTTCACTCGCGTCTGAATCAACGGCGTTGGAAAATGAATCAAGGGTCAGGACACAACGCACGACAGTGGTGCGTACCGGCGTACGTGAGTGATTTGAGTCGACCGATGAGAAGCGGCGGGAGACCGTTGGCAGGATCGATGAACCGGGCTGCGTTTGGAAAGGTGTCGCTAGCCATGTCGATTCCCAAGTGCCCATCAGGCTCATGGTTGGGAACCCGTGTGAGCAAACAGCGTGTTGCCGGTAAAACAGAGCGGGCTATTGCCCGTGTGCCTGCACAGCACGCTACAACTGGTGGTCAGTTCTTCGCAGAACGATGGTTAATTCTCAAATTCAATGACCTCGAGGGCTTTGTTGGATTCAGCGAGTTCATCAATGACGTCAAAACCAATGCTGGTGTTTGCAACATTCAGCTTTTTCAGTTTCGGAAGTGTGCCGAGTTTTCGGAAGCTGTCGTCGCTCAGTTGAGTGCCCGCGACTGTCAGGTCTTCGAGGTTCTGGAGTTTCATCAACGTGTCGATCGACTCATCAGTGATGGTCGTTGCTTTGAGATTCAAAGCTTTAAGTTTCGAGAGGCCGCCAAACTCATTCAGGGCGTCATCGTTCAACTTGGTTTCCCAAAGGGTCAGGACTTCCAGGTTAGGCATCTGGCCAATCAATTTCATGCCTTCGGGCGAAACGAGGCGGCATTCACTGATGTCGAGATAATTCATCTTGGGTAGATCGGCAATGATTGCCATGCCAGCGTCATCTAACGAAGAATCTCTTAATTCCAGCCTGGAAAGGTTTTTCAGGTTTTCAATGTTCTTGAGTCCTTCGCCAGTAACGTCGGTTCCGCGGATGCGAAGTCGTTTCAGGTTTGGGAAATTGGCAACACTCGCCATCCCTTGGTCGGTGATTTTTGTGTAGTCCATTTGCAGTGACTCAAGAGTCGTTGTATTTGCAAGCGATTTCATCGCTTCATCACTGATGGTTGTGCAGTAGTTGGCGTTGAGTGACTTGAGTGGCAAGCCAGCAATATTCGCGATTCCCGCGTCGTTCACGTTGGCTTTCTCGACTTGCACATCCGCAAGGCGAGGCAGAGAAGAAAGGTGTTTCAGGCCCGCGTCACCAACGTTGGTGTTGCGCAGATCGATCGCGCGCATCTTGGTCAACTGTTTCAGGTTTGCCATGCCCTCGTCGCTGACCCCGGTGCGTCGCAGAAACAGCACCTCAAGGTTGGTCAGATTGGATAGAGCATTCAAAGTTGGGTCGCTGATTGCCGAATTTGAAAAGTCTGCACGCTTGAGCATGCCCAACTCGGCCAACGCTTCCATCCCGTCATCGGTCACGCCTGGACCAGAGAACAACGCAATTTGAGTGTTGGGAACTCCGTTCAAGTTTGGCAACGCTTCGGTGATCGGTTCATCCGAGACGATGGAGAGTTCCGTGACCAAGCCATCGGAGTTACGGGTCAGCGTGAATCCGGCGGCTTCCAAAGCAGCAATTTTGTCCGGGTCGTCGGGAAACTGGGTCAACTTGGCTGGCGGGCCAGAAGAGACTGCTGATGGGGTTGAGGCCGCAGGGCCGGGTGTTTTGCTTGCCCGCTCACAACCCGTAAGCGTGCTCAGGGAGATGATGCAGAGAAGTGTGTTGATTTTAAAAAAACAAGGTTTTTGCATGGTCGGTGGTCTTACGGGGGTGAGTCTGCGTGGTCACGAAAGAACGTCAAAATCAGGTGAAATGGGACGTTTTTTCGTTGCGAGTATCGGTTTGTAACGCGATCGGACTGCGTCTGAGTTCGTCGTGGACGGGGTGCCGGATTCGCTGACTGGTTGATATCTGACAGATTAGACTTTTCAGGCCGTGCTGGCAACGAATCATCGCCCCGGGAGTGAAATGAAAATCGTTGTTGAAAACGGGGCAGCTTGGTATGGTATGCAGACAACAATATTCGCAATTACGGATCAATTTGATCCATCGATTACACCGTTGAGGGAAATTCATGAGCAGAAAAAGCACAAGACGTAATTTCATCGGCCAGTCAGCCGCGCTGACCGCCGGGGTTGGATACTGGGCAGGTACCAGCCCAAATCTGATGGCTCAGACGTCCGCTTTGCAGGCCCCTGCAGCAGCATGTGTTGGAGTTGGCGGTAAGGGCGGTAGCGATACCAGTCACATCAGTGAGAACGGTGTATCGATTGTTGGCCTGTGCGACGTTGACGGAAACACCCTTACGAAAAAGGGACGTGAGTTCCCTGACGCCAAGCAGTTTCAGGATTTTCGCGAGATGTTGGAAAATCTGGGTGACAAGGTCGACATTGTCACCGTTAGTACGCCTGATCATTGTCACGCCGCAGCTGCCGTTCGCGCCATGCGAATGAAGAAGCACGTTTATTGCCAAAAGCCGCTCACTTGGTCGATTGGCGAAGCTCGTATGATGCGTGAGACCGCCGAAGAGAACGGCGTTGTCACACAAATGGGCAACCAGGGCACCTCAGAAAATGGACTCCGCGAGGCGGTTGAAGTCATCCGCAGTGGTGCCATTGGTGACGTTGAGTCGGTACACATCTGGTCGAACCGACCCGTATGGCCACAAGGAATTGGACGTCCCGAAGGCGCTGATCCCGTTCCTGAATCCCTCAACTGGGATGCGTGGATCGGACCGGCTCCCATGCGTCCATTCAAAAATGGCGTCTACCACTCCTTTAAATGGCGTGGTTGGGTTGATTTTGGAACCGGTGCTTTGGGCGATATGGCATGCCACACCACCAACATGCCAGTCATGGCTCTCAAATTGTGGGATCCTGTCGCTGTCACAGCCGTTAAGAATCCTGGCCTCTTTGAAGGCGAGACCTTCCCAGGTAGCTCGTCACTGATGTTTGAATTCCCCGAGCGAGATGGTTTGGCACCTTGTAAGTTCCACTGGTATGACGGTGGTAACCTTCCGGGTGATGATGTTATTTCACAGCTGCCTGCTTCTTTCCAGAAGCGAATCGATCAGCAGAAGAAGAATCCAAACCGCAAAACCAGTGGTGCCGTTGTTGTCGGTAGCAAAGGCTTGCTGTTCTCGCCTGATGATTACGGCGCCAAGTACTACTTGTTGCCAGAAGACAAGTACAAGGACTTCAAAAAGCCCGAGCAGACCTTGCCGCGTATTCCGTTCAAAGGCGGTGGTGACCAGCGTCAAAAATGGGAGTTCGTCAGCACCATCAAGGGTGAGTACGAGCCAGGAACGATGTCCAACTTCGGCTATGCCGGACGTCTCACGGAAACAATCTTGGTGGGTAACCTCGCCATGCGTGCCGGCGAGGGACAGCGGATCGAGTGGGATGCCAAAACCTTGACCAGCCCCAATGTGCCTGAGGTCAACAAGTTCGTTAATCGCGATTACCGAAAAGGCTGGGAAATCTAGCCACTGATGCCGGGTTCATTCCTGGTGAATTGATACAGAAGGCTGGTGGAGTCGTGTGACTTCACCAGCCTTTTTTTCGTAAAGAGCAGCCCTCAACCCGTGGGCTCAGCTCCTTACCGTTTCACCCCGAGGCCTCTCGTGCTGAGAGGCAGCTTGTTCAGGCGATCAAGACCAATCCTGGGTTGAGCGCATCGCACGGACCATGGCTCGCATTTGACCCGATACTAATCAATCGATGGGCGAGTGAAATGACTCACGCGAGGCTGAGACGTCGCAACCCGCTCCGCGATGCTTGCTAAGATGGACACAGCTCGTTGCGGCTGTTGTGGGAAATTGGTTTGAATCAGTGTGAACCTTGGAGGCTTGTTCCATGAAAAAAAGCTTTTTCGTTTTAAGCATGCTGTTGGTGGTCACAATGAGTGCGGCATCGGTGGCCGCTGAGTTGTCGGAACAGCGATGCCGCGAGCTGGTTGCAGAACTGCAGCCCGGCAAGGACGCTCTTTGGCGGACAATCCCGTGGAGGTTGTCGGTGCTTGAGGCAACGGCAATCGCTCTCGAGGAAGATAAGCCCATCTTTATCTGGGCGATGGATGGGCATCCCCTTGGCTGTACCTGAAACAATGGTGTAGTCGACCGTGCGTCGACCTTTGCCCACCCGGAAATCGTCAAACTTCTCAAAGCGAAATTTGTTCCGGTTGCGATCGATCAGGCCTGTCAGCGGCGACAAAAAGATGCCGAGGGTATTTTCTATCGAAAGATTGCCGCTCAGGGGCCCCGAAGCAATTTTCAGAACACCACTCAGGGTTTCTACGTTGCCACGGCTGCTGGAAAACTTTTGCTTTACAACAATAATCGCGACCCCAATAAACTGTTGCGTTTGATGCGCGAACGAATACGCGAATATGAGTTCGGTGCTCACCCTTTTGATCGTGAGCAGGTCAAGGCTGAGCTCCGGAAAGCAGCGGATGGGAAACGAGATGCGAGATACACTTTGAAACCGCCCGCTGGCGGGCTTGTGGTGAGGGTTCACGCCAAAGTACTCGGTGGCTACGGAAAACCTTCCAGCGAAAGTGCAGCTGTTTTTCAGAACGCCCTTGCACGTGACAACCTCTGGATCACTGCTGAGGAACAGGCAATGCTAATCGCAGGCCGTGTTCCAGAAAGCTTGCAAGTGCGTATTGCCCGATTTCATCTGGTTGATAATACGCGTGGTGAGCCGCCAATGTGGAAGTCAGAGGAAATTCGTAGTTTGAAAATTCAATTGCGAAATGGCAAGATTTCCGGTTCGGTTCACCTGGAAACAGATGATGATGCACGCGGGTATCGGGCTGAGTTGCGCGGTCACGTGCTGAGTTCAGGAAATACGGTTACCGGGTTTGAACTCGTCGCCTTGGGAAAATTCTTCGGTGAGGGTGCTTATACCCGAAATGCTCCCGATGGCCGGTTCCCCCTCGCTGTCACATTCCAACTTGCCGACGGGAATGATGTTGCAGATGCGGTGGCACCGCAGGGAGCACGCGGGTGGCTCGATGGGTACTTGAGGTGACTTCGCTCAGGCGGTCAGAGCGCCATGTTGCCCGCTGTTGAGTGTTGCCTGCTGTTGAGTGTTGCCTGCTGTTGAGTGTTGCCTGCTGTTGAGTGTTGCCTGCTGTTGAGTGTTGCCTGCCGTTGTGTGTTGAGCTTGTTCTTTGGGGAGTGTAATGCGTTGCTACGCTCACGCGCAGAGGCATCATCCGCGATGCCTGTGACTGGGTGAAAAGGGCGTCGCCGTGGCGAGTGGTGGGGCATTGAGGGCAGTTTGTTGGCTGAGTGATGCCAAGGTTTTATGTTGAAAATTGCGTGGGAATGCGTTTTGCTGCCGCGTCGGAGGGCTCTTTTCGTGCGGTGTCCATTTTAGCGACGCACGAACGGAGAGTTTCATGTCCAAGCGTATTTCGCACAGCTATCTCGATCCCTTGATTGGGCCTGCACTCAAGTCCCTGTACCCTCGGTTTCGGATTCCCGACCGTTTTCCGCCTGAAGGGATTGTTGGAATTGGCCATCTTTTTGCAGTCCTGGGTGGACTTGGGTTCGCCATGGCGACCCAGCATTGGTGGGGTGGGTTGCTGGCGGCCGTGGGGATCATCGCTAACCATACTTGCGACTGCATTGATGGAACGCACGCGAGGGCCACCGGGCAGTGTCGAAATGGTGGTGAGTTGCTTGACCACTTCACGGATCCAATCTCGTTCACTTATTGGCTCATCGGAATTGGATATTCGGTGGGGCGATTGGACCTGGCTTTGGTGGCCGTGGTGTGTTTGCTTGCGCTCGCAATTCTTGTCAACATCAAGGCAAAACTGTTGGGTGAGTTCACGCTTGCCAGCTTTGGGCCGACTGAATTCAAAACGTTGCTGTGTTGTTTCGGAATCGCGTTGAGTCTCGTGTTGGTGAGTAAGCCGATCTGGGTTCACGCAGTAGCAGAGTGGGGGTTGGTGTTGTTGGCTGTTACCGGCCTGGCTCACCTTCCTTATCAGTTGGTGCGTGCAGTCAAGGAGGTGAACCTTCGTGGTGACGCACCCGATCAGTCAGAGTGGGTTACGAGATGACACCGCGGCTGCAGGGCGGAACCCTGACATCATCATGGGGGCGGGAGGTTCATTTGACCGTGATGGGACGTTCCTGTTCCGATGGCGATGCGACCGTACCGATGCGAACCAGTGGTCGCAGGTCTGTGGTTTCGATCGTGGCATTGAGTTCTGGCAAGTGTGCGTCCGAGACGCCAAGCAATAGGCCACCGCAGGTCTGTGGATCGAATAAAAGGTCAAAAGAAGGTTGTTGTCGGTGGGTGGCGTTCGCCTGCACGCTGGCAGCCGCCATCCGATTGCTGGGAGCAAGGCTGCTTTGGATGCCGGCGGAAACCGCTTCTGAGGCACCTGGCAACGTTGGGATCTCGTCAAGTTCCAAAATGGCGGACACTTGACTCGCTTCGAGCATTTCGAGCAGATGCCCCGCCAGACCGAAGCCCGTGACATCGGTCCCTGCGGATACACCCGCGTTGATGGCCAACGCGGCGTACTTGTGTTGCCGTTCAAGCATGACATTGACGAGGTGGGTGTAATGGGACGCTGAGCAACGACTTCTCATGTGGGCAGCCAGTAGGACTCCAATTCCAATCGGTTTGGTCAGGTAGAGGCCGTCGCCGGGCTTGAGGTTCTGTTTTTCCAACAGGTTGTTGCCGATTGCTGTCCCGATCACCGTGAACCCAATCTCGATGCGTGGGCCCTCAATCGTATGGCCTCCCACAATGGACGCGTCCATGGCATCAAATTCGCGTTTTGCTCCTGCGAGCAGTTCGCGAAGTGTGGCCTGTTGTGGGCCGGGCGGTCCTTCGGGGATGACCACATTGGAAAGTGCGTGTTGGGCGGTGGCACCACTGGCCACAATGTCGCTCGCCGCGTGGAGGGCGGCGACTCGCCCAGTCAAATACGGGTCCGCAAAAGGACTGGTGAAAAAGTCGGTTGACGCGACAATTTTGTGAGTATCAGTTTGCGAAACCACGGCAGCGTCATCAAACTGAATGTTGCCGGCTGCGGGAAGAGCTGAGTTGAGAAGCCCAGCGCCGATTTTGCAACCGCAGCCACGGCATTGCATGGGCTCTTCGTCGTCCATCCTCATCGGTTCGTACATTTTCATGAACTTCGTGTCGATGGAATGCTTCAATGACATGAGCCATCGATTGGACAGGGAGAGCCCTTTCCATTGGCCAATGGCCGTTCCATCGCCGGCATTGAGTAGCTGCAGAAAGCTACGTTGAGGCCGATATTTCAACAGGGGAGCAGCTACGAGCGACCGTTGAATATTCTCCCAAAGAATCGGGCCTTGCCTGACTGCATAGACCCCGGCCTTGGGAGACGGATCGGTTTCAAGGGTGCCCGAATCGCCCACCGCAAAGACATGCGGGCTCGTCACAGACTGAAGCGTAGGATGAGTCAGTAAAAATCCACTCTCGTCGGTCTCAAGCTGGAGCTCACGGAGCAGGGCGGGCGCGGCAGCCCCTGTGGACCAGATCACCAAATCAGCGGGGATTGTGGTGCCGTCGCTCGTCTCGAGGCTGTCATCGTGGATCGTACTGATGGAAGCATCGGTGATGGTAGCTATCGCGCGATGATGCAGTTGCTCCAAAGCCAGGTTTCGAGTTCCAACGCTCGCTCCGGCCAGAATTTCAGAACTCCGCGTGACAAGCGAGAGTTCAAACTCACCCGTCCAGTGTTGTTTCAGGAATGACGGCAGGCAGAACGCAATTTCTACACCTGCAGCACCGCTGCCTGTAACAGCAATGCGTAGGGGCCGATCAATCATCCTGTTCTTCAATGTCGACAGCGAGCGATGCAAACGTTCCAGGAATGACTGCATCGGTTTGATTTCGACAACGTGGTCCTTGTAAATATCGACGGTGTCGCGCCGAGCGGTCGAACCTATCCCAATCGACAGCAAGTCATATTCCATCGGTGGACGGTGCTGAAACTGGATCTGCTTACCGTTTGGATCAAGACCGGTGACGTTCTCAGTGATCAATCTGGCCCCCACGGAGGAGCACAGTTGCACAAGGTCGATTTGCATTGCCTCCTGTGGGACTTGTCCGGCAAGAACTGCGGGAAGCATGCCTGAATAGGACGCCACATTGAAATTGGAAATGCACGTCAGCGATGTGTCCTCAAGCCCCTGCATGCCGTACATGCGCAAGACATGTGCATTGGTGTGACCCATTCCCAGCAGGACGACGTGCCTCGAAGATAGTCGCTCATTCATTCCGGAGCGATTTCCGTATTGGCAGAAGGCTGGGTGTTCTCCAGCGCCGCATTGATCCCTTTTGCCAAATCCGTCACCTCATGGTCAGCCACCGTTCGTAGGTCAACCATGACAGATTCATCCGTCACTCGGGTTTGAATGGCACACTCCCCATTCCTCATTTGATGTGCCACGTGATGTGGTGGGTATCCCGTGATTCGCAGGCCGTAGCTTGGTAAAATCGATCCTGGTATCGATCCGCCGCCCACTTGTGATTCGCAGGCTGCGATTTCAACCGCAGCCTGGTGTTGGATTTGTTTGAGCAGGGATTCGCAACGTTTTCGTACCACTTCGGCGGAGGTTGTGATCATTCGCAGCGTCGGTAATTCGGTCAGTGCGTTTCCAGCAAGGTGAATTTCGGTTGTTGCTTCGAGGGCAGCAAGGGTGAGTTTATCGACTCGCATCGCCCGCATGATGGGGCTGCGACGCAGTGTTTCTATCCACTGCTTCTTGCCGACTAAAATGCCGGATTGGGGACCACCAAACAGTTTATCGCCACTGAACAGCGAGAGATCAACGCCGGACTGGATGCTGTCCAGGACGTTGGGCTCCTGCAGACCGTAGGGGCTCAGGTCAATCATGGAACCGCTGCCAAGATCATCAATCACAGCGACGGACTCAGGGCGTTCCATCTGCACGAGTTCGTCAATCGTGGGCTCTGTCACGAACCCGGAAAGGTGGAAATTGCTGCGGTGAACACGGATCACGGCGCCTGTCGACTCATTCACCGCGTCTTCGTAGTCCCGCAGGTAAGTACGGTTTGTCGTTCCTACTTCACGCAAGGTTACCCCGGCGGCGCGAAAGACGTCAGGCAGACGAAAACCACCACCAATCTCCACGAGTTGTCCACGCGAGACGATCACTTCACGACCCGCTGCAATCGCTTGTAGCACCAGCACGGTGGCTGCCGCGCAATTGTTCACAACCAAAGCGTCTTCGGCACCGGTCAACTGTGCCAATAACGTCATCAATCGCTCGCCACGTTTACTGCGCCGACCGGACTCAAGATTCAGTTCAACGTTTGTGTAACATGAGGCCCGTACTGCCGCAGCGATGGCCTGATCGGACATGGGTGAGCGACCAAGGTTAGTATGCAGTACCACGCCAGTGGCGTTGATGACCGTTTGCAAGCGTTGACCATGGTCAGCTTTGGATTGCCCGAGTACTCGATCAATGATCCAGTCAGTGAGGGGGGCGTCAAAGGCTTCTGAATGTTGCAGGATATGTTCGCGGCATTCCTGTACGGCGGCGCGGACCCAAAGCGTGATTTGTGCCAGAGTGTGGATGTCGCGTAATGCCAGCACTTTCTCATCGCGCAGGACGATGTCTACCGATGGCAAGGCTCTCAGTCTTTTGGCTTTTGTCACGGTTGGGATTCCGCCTGTTGCGGGATGGTACGAGTGGGCATGTCTCTACCTTGAGTACGCAGGTCGCCATTGCGTACGGTAATCCCCGACTTATCACAAAATTCCAGTAGGGGAATGGCGTGTTTGCGGGTAATGCCCCAGTGATCACGGATTTCGGCCACCGATCGCTCCGGTGTCAACTCGAATAACGCGCTGAGTTCTTCGCAAAGGGAGTCGAATGAATGTTGTGATATGAAGAAACCGTGACCAAGGTCAATCAGGATTCGCTGCTGGGTAGCGAATCGGATTAGCGAAGCTACGGTCTCTGGCGGGCTGTCCAAAGCTGCCGCAGCTTCTTTGAGTGTGGGAGGTTTGCGCTCGTCACGGTACAACGATAACAGTTGGTTCATTCGGTTCAACTGTTTTTTTGACAGGACGGTGTTCTCGGAAGGAACTGCGATCATGCGATTGACACGCACGATTTTCTTTTCCTTGATCAAACCAGCAAGCACCGTTTTGGCCGTCCCCGCAGACGCAACCGCACTGGCACGTTGAATGACGGATTGCTCATCCAACCACGCATCCTCCATCGATTCAGCTTGGTGGGTCAGAATCTTGACCAAGAAGTGTGAGAGGCGATCCAGCAACGCTTGAGAAGTAAGGATATGTCCATCGGGCGAAAGGATGGCACCGCTGGCGAGGCAGGATGCGGTGGCTGAGGTAAGTTGGTCCGGTTCAAGGCCGACAATGGTCGCCAAGTCCATGGAGTCGGTGGAACACTCTCCAAAAAATTCAATCCACGCCGTTAAACGCTGCTCGGGTGATGCGTGGCAAAGTTGTGAACCCAGATTCAGCAAGCGTGTCGTCTGCTTGGGCGCAGGCTTGACGCTGCCCAGAATGCGGCCACCGGCAAACGATCCCACCGGGTAGGGTTTTCGGAACAGGCAGGCTTGCCCATGCGTGGCGACAACCGGTTGCTCAAGATCGACGATCACGACCTCGGTGCCGCCAGTCGGGATCGTGCGTGGGCCAAAAATCCGTGCCGCACTCGAGTTGGTCGCGGTGTGGAATTGAATCGTCGTTGGGCATTTTACCTCCGATGCATCAACGAACATCTTCAATTCAACAAGCAGGCGACTTGCGGGTGTGTGGGTGTCTTTGGATACCAACTCATCACCTCTGACCAACTCAGTTGCAGAGGCACCCGCTAAATTCAATGCGGTTCGGACACCGATCTGGGATCGTTGTTCATGAGAGCCATGAACCTCGATCTCCCGAACTCGCACCAATTGGCCAGTGCGTGCAATTTGCAGTTGATCACCAATTTCCAGCACACCGGTCCAAGGTGACCCCGCCGCCACGCAACCGCGACCCTCTACTGTGAAAAGACGGTCGATTGGCATGCGGAAGTGACCCGAGGCAGCGCGATCTGTTCTTCTCGCCATTTCTGACAGTAGAGCTCGAAGCTCGTCCAGACCCTCACCCGTGACAGAGGAAAGAGCAACACGCGGGATGTCTTGAAAGCCAAACTCCGCAAGAAACAGCTCCAATTCTTCTGACAATTCGAGTTGAGTGTTCTCGTCAACAAGATCAATCCGCGACATTGCCACAATCAGCTTGGAGACGCCAAGCGACTGAAGGATCGCAGCGTGCTCAAGCGTTTGAGCTTGGATGCCCTGATCGCAGGCCACCACCAAGAGGCCAATGTCCAACGCCGAAACACCGGCCAGCAAATTCCCAATGTACTTCTGGTGTCCAGGGGCATCGATCAGCGCGAACTGATCCGATTCGTGCGTGAATGTCGCAAAGCCCAGATCGATCGTGATCCCGCGACGCTTCTCCTCTGGATGGCTGTCGGTGTCAACGCCCGTCAACGCTGCAACCAGCGAAGTCTTGCCGTGGTCAATGTGACCAATCACGCCAATGATGGTGTAACTCATCGAGCGGTGCCGGAGGAGTGAGACGATAGGGCTAGCTGGTCATGGAATGATTTCCGAACCTCGCCAACTTCATTTTGACGCATCAACGACAGGCTCGCTAGGACGGACCTGCAGGACTTTCACTGACGTCATCCGCGGGGGATTGTGAGTCAGACATAATGAACCGAGATTTTCCCGTCAACTTCGGTGTTGACGTCACAGATCTGGCAGTTAGACTGGGAGTTATTGAGAATCATTTTCAATAACGAGCCAAAGTATTGAGCTAGAGGCTACATCGTTGCAAAAAGAAACCATCCTCAACGTTTTTCCCAGCACAGACGACCTACACCGGTTGGTGGTCGCTGTGCAGCAAGATGATGGCGATCCATCCAGTCGCTTGGTGCTCAGGCAGGAGACCTTCGCTGAGGATGTAGGCTGGTTTGTCCAGAGTCGTGTTGCGATCGAACCTGAGCAGGTTGCGGGCCTCAAAATGGCACTCTCAGGGCCACGATCTCAGAGACGGCAGGGCAAGCGAAAGGATGCTACGCTTTCGCGAGTTCCTGCCATTCTGAGTTTTAACGGCGCCTTAGCGGGAAATGCGGGATAGCGCAGCCGCTACGAACAGTCAGCCACACCGGAACAGGATTCCGGAATGTCGTCTTGGTGAGCCAGATTCGCCAACGACGCTTTCGCGTTGAATGCAGATGAATCAGCTGATTGCCAAGTGACGCGATGGTTCCGCAGTGAGCTTAAGGCAGTCTTCAGGACAAGCTTTTGGCTCCACAGCACGTTGTGTTCGGAAACCCAACTCAGGCCGTTTTGAGCGTGGAGTTTGCCGTGGCGGCAGCCCCTGAATTACGCAGCAACTTGGTGTACTCGTCTACGCCTTCCTGTTCTTCGTTGAGGATATCCTCCAGGAACACCACGAGGGCTTTGTCGCCACCTGCCAGTTCGATCGCTTTGCTGTACATTTCCACGGCTTTGGCCTCGAATGTCAAGCTGAACGCGAATATTTCCTGCAGGTCTCGTGATTGTTGGATCTCATTTCGAGTCGCAACAGGAACGCCTCCCAGGGCGACAATTTTGTCCCCAACCAGACGTGCATGTCCGAATGACTCTTTGGCATCACCAGAGAATTTTTCGGCGTAAACCTCTCGCCAGACACCTTCAATGATGAAGCTTGCTTGGGAATACTGAGCTACCCCGGTCCACTCATGCTTCAGGATTTCATTGAGGTGGTCGATGAGGGTTTGGTCGGCCATGATCTTTGTCTCGTTTCGTGCGGGTAAAGTGCAAGTATGTAATCTTAGCTCAGCAGAGAAACGAGGCTTCCCTGCTTGAGCTTGGAAGATAGCTGGTATCCTCGGTCCGTAAAACACCAATCGGGTGCTGAGACAAAGTTTGACGCGTTTAACCGCCTGCTTGGGGGGTCAAAAACTCTTTGGAAGACTGGGTGGGATGGGGTGTTTGGTGGTCCTTCCCGGCCCAATGGACGCAGATTGCAAAGGTCGTTCATTGCCCCTGGCTTCTTGTGACGCCCCCTCTTTGGGTCAGGGTGGAGTGTAACTTCTGTGGTCTGCAAACGGGGTCTGCAAACGGGGTCTGCAAACGGGGTCTGCAAACGGGGTCTGCAAGACGGACCGAAATTCAGGCTACAGACAGACGCACATCATGAGGTTGTTTTGAATGCGTAGGGCTCGAGCGTGATCGCGATGGTGATGCGGTGATCACCATGGCAGTGGTCACAAGATCTGGTTGCGGCAAAAAGCTGGTTTCCAGGTCGTGAAGGCTGGAGAACCCTTGGGGAGAGAGGGTACAGCAGGAGAGCCCTATCGGATAATCGCAACTTCGATTTCAAGTCCAGGGCCGAACCCTAGCATCACCCAAGGCTTGGGTTGGTTCATGGTGACGAAGCGTTCAAGAATGAAGACCATCGTTGCGGAGCTCATGTTGCCATGATCCGAGAGGACGCCTCGTGAGATTGCCAACGCATCTTCGGAAAGCCCGAGTGCATTTTCCACGGCGGATAAAATTCGTGAGCCGCCGGGGTGAACCGCCCAGCCACCGATCGAGTTGATCGATTCACCATTGTGGTGCAGAAAATTTTCCAGATAGTCGGCAAGGTTTTCTTGAATCAAATCCGGCACTCGCGCTGAGAGCGTCATCTGGTATCCGTGATCACTGATCGACCAGGTCATGGCGTCGCGACTTTTCGGAACAAGGAAGGATCCGGTAGCGTGGACTGAGCCTATCGCGAGTTTTTTGGTGGAGCTTTCGTTTTCATGGTGGCGTTCGCTGTCTTCACACTGGGCTGGGTGTTGTGTCACCGATTTTGATTCGAGCACCACAGCTGCGGACCCATCAGCGAACAGTGCGTTGCTGACAAGGTGATCTGGGAATGTCCCATATTGGTAATGCAGGCTGCAGAGTTCAACGCAGCACATCAGTACCTTGGCGTTTCTTTCTGCGGCAACGATTCCGTTGGCCGCTCGGAGACCATTGATGGCTGCATGACAACCCATAAAACCAACTTGAATGCGTTGGGTGGTAGGGGGCAGTTCAAGTTCGTCGATCAAGGCGATATCAATTCCCGGAGCGTTGAATCCGGTGCATGAGACGGTGATCAGGTGTGTGATTTCCTCACTCAGTAATCCGCTTGCTTGGAGCGCACGTCCCGCGGCTTGCCTTGCCAGAATGGGTGCTTCAATTCCGTAGCGGTCATTCCGCAGTTTTGTTCCCGGGCCACGGTCATCGATGTCCACAGCAGGTATGTAAAAGTCGTTCACAATGTCTGATTCTGCCGAAGATTTCAATAAAACGCTGCCACGCTGTTGAATTCCCGTACGGCGATAAAGAGCTTGAATCTTTCGAGATTCTTCGGGTGGAACACAAGAGATTGTTGTCGCAAATTTAGCGCTCGCTTCGCGGTTTGCACGATATTTTGGGACTGCCGTTCCAATGCCAGTGAGGCGTCCACCTGTCTCAATGGTGGCGCGTGGCACTTTTGGAAGAATTGCATTGGACATGGGCTGATTGGATCCGCTCTTCAAAGGTTCGTTTGCCTGTGCGTGTGCCTCAAGCCTGTGCCAAAAATCGAGCCTCGGTCGAGCATCGGCCGTGCCGATTGTAGGCTCAGCAACGAGATTGTCGTAGGTGCTGCATGAAATCACACTACGCCTCGGCACAATTTGACCGTCTACTGCACCTGTTGGGAGAAATCGCGACCTTGCCCCGCTTGCACGCCGCATCGGCTGGCCTCGAATGGGTCGCGTTTTATCATGCTGCCGTCGGTCTCAAAGTGTCTGTGCCGCTCAACACCGCTGGGTGACCGAACGCCGCTGGGTGACCGAACGCCGCACGGACGCTCCTTTGGCCTGGTGCAACGTTCAGGCCTTTCACACGCCTCAGATTACCAGTGGCGGCAACTCCGCACGCTCTTCACGAACATCTTGGCTGGGTAGTCGTGTTTGCAGCTCCAGAGCATTTTGCATTTTCGTGACAGCCAGGACGTCACTTCCTCGACACAAACCAGGGTCACTCAAATTTGGTGAGGACTTTGCGCTCGTCTGCGGGATACCAGTCAGCGATGGCTTTTGCCAGTTTGCCAACGACCTCAGGGTTGTCCTTGGCCAGATTCGTTTTCTCGGCTGGGTCATCCTTGAGATTGAACAGTTGCGGACGCCGTTCTTCACGGGGATGGGTGGACTTGTAGCGATTGACCTCCCCGTCATAGGTCAGCAGCAATTTCCAATTACCTTCGATGCACCATCGGAAAAGCAGGCTTGCTTGCGGATTCTCAATGTCAGCGATGTCGTGCGCGAAGCTTTCGCCAAAGATCCGCTCGCGGGCAATCGCTTTGCCATTCTCGAGTTCAGGGAGGATGTTCAGCCCTGGTAGACCGGAGGGAACTGGGCAACCGGCGGCCGCAAGCATGGTGGGAACAATATCAAGACTCGATACAACTTCCGGTCTTTCACCCACTTTGATCTTGCCCGGCCAACGATACATGATGGGGGTCCGGATACCACCCTCATAAGGCGTTTGTTTTGATCTCGGTGCATAGCCTCTTGATGTGGGGCTCTGGATCCACCCATTATCGGTGACATAAACCACAAGGGTGTTGTCGGCGATTCCCTTCTCGTCAATCACGCCCAGTAGCTCACCGCACGTCTCATCGAACCAATCACACATCGCGTAATAACGTGCAACGGTCGTTGGTGTTCCGCCCTGGTTGTACTTGTCGAACAAACGTTTGGGTGGATTGTGTGGCGTGTGGGGTAAAAATGGGGCATACCAAATGAAGAAAGGCTTCTTCTTCTCGGTCGCCATATCAACGAACTCCTTGATCGGTTCGATGCCATTACGCCCGATCTTGAGCCCATCGTCGCCGTGTCGTCCACCAGGCTCGGGAAAGCCTCGAGTCATCCCGTGCGTAAAACCCGAGTTCTTGTAGCTTCCCTCCCAAAGTTTCCCGCTTTGATGGCTCAGGTAACCTGCATCACCAAGTAATTTGGGGACCGTTTTGAATCGGTCAATAAAAGAAATCACCTGGGCACATCTGTCCTTGTAAAGTTGAGAACCTCGCTCCGCATATTTGGGAGAAGGATCGTTGCCGGTGATGCCATGCGTGGATGCGTAATGACCCGTCAACAGCGTGGCAAGTGAAGGACGGCAAAGCGCCGTGGGAACATAACCGCGAGGGAACACCGCGCTCTGTCGTGCTAGTTGGTCAAGGTGCGGTGTTTTGATCTGTTCGTGACCCATGAACCCATAATCATTCCACGCCTGGTCGTCAGAAATGATCAGCACGATGTTCGGGTGCTCGTCCGCTGCCGTCGCAGGCGAACCTGGCTGAAGTGCTAACCACGTGAACAAAAACGTAAGGGTGAAGATCGTCGATTTCATGGACACTAAAAGCTTTGGGGGGAAGATGATGGCAAATGACAGGTGCGGATTGATCGCCAGCGAATTGATTGATCAGAGTTTTGGTTACTTGGAGATGCAGTTACTTGGAGATGCAGTTGCTTGGTAATGCCGAAGACGCCTGTTTCTCGCTAGGTTGAGAAACACTTGGATGGATACCGATACAGTCGTGCAAAACCAATCTGGTGAAATCAAGCGGTGTGGAGTACCCGGAATCATTCCCAAGGCGTGTGCCAAATTATACATGCGCAACGGATCGCACGCGAGGTTGACAACAGCATACTCAAGCCGGTCGGTCCGGATTTGTCATGCCCTCTAGCTCAAGAGCTCATAAGCTCAAGATCAGCTGCTTCATACCAAGTCGAAGCAATTGTTTGCCGGCACTCAACGTAATACTTCCATTCCTTACGTTTGAAATCCCATGCGACTCGTTCGATTCTTCCATCCTGATATGAGTCCGGAAGTCGCACGCGAACCGTATCGAATATCACCAGCTTGGGGCTGGTGATGTGATCGGGGTTTGGGTTCATCTGCCGCAACAGAGCCAGGATTGCCCTGCGAAGGTTTTCCGTTTGCACGGGTGTCTCGGAACTTTCTGCTTCTTCCCTCGATGTGCGGTGCACTATCTTGATTGCGGCTGATAAGGTGCCGTCGTAAGGGGTCAAGCAGTGAATCGCCAATTCCTGAGCGAAGAGTTGCATGTTCTAGTTCTCCGGACGAAGGAATGAGCAAACCAGCCTATAGCTTAGTCTAGCCGATTGGGTGCCGCCTGATCTGAACCACGAGATTTTCCGTGAAAGGGTTCGGTGCGGCTTTTTGCAGGAGATTGGCGGAGCCACGTTGCAGGAGATCGGCGGAGCCATGTTGCAGGAGATCGGCGGAGCCATGTTGCAGGAGATCGGCGGAGCCATGTTGCAGGAGATTGAAGACATGTTTGTCATGGCTTTGCGGGATGGCAGTCAAACCGCAGCGAATTGCTATTTCTGCATGTACCCGAAAAGATCGCGGATTTGACGCTCAGTAAGATTGTCCAGAAGTCCCATGGGCATCACCGAAACGCTGCTGCTTTTCTGCTCCTCGATCTCGTTCAGAGGAATGACCCGGCTGCCTTGCGCATTGGAAATGGTGAGATTGCGGTCGGTCCTGTGCTGAAGCAGGCCCGTGATGACTTGGCCATCAACCGTCCGCAGAATGGTCATCTGGTAATCTTTTGAAACCGATGAGTTGGGCGAAACGATGTTTTCAAGCATGTACCGGAGGTTGGTCCGCTGAGTACCGCTCAGGTCGGGCCCGACCTTTCCACCTTGCCCAAAAAATTGGTGACAGGTTCCGCAATGTTGGTTGAAAAGCTTGCCGCCGTTTTTCAGGTTCGCATTGGCAAGATGAGCGGGGGTCAGTGCCTTCAGGTGCGAGGCAATCGCCTGCTCCTGCTCTTTGGGCGTGCGGCTAATTGTACCCCAAAGCTTCGCCAGCTGGTGATTGATTTGCGAGTCGCCATGAGCCTCGAGCTGGCGGGCGGTAAAGGCTGTGACGTCATCGCGATGGATTGTACCTGTAGCGAGCCCCGTGAGTAACGATTGTGCCGATTCTGGAGTTGCAGCCAAGGCGTTCAACGCAGCCTGTTTTTCCTTTTCATTGTAGGTCCAATAAGCAGCCAGAACTGTGGACGGTGTTTTGCGACTGCGCACCACGGACAATCCCTCCAACGCTGTCAAACGCACGGCGCGGTCGGCCAATAGAGAAATCAACAGTTCATCGACCTGCGGCGCTTTGCAGCTGACTAACGCATTGATGGAGTCGACTCTGAGATCCGTGTCTTGCTGTGAGTCGTCGGCCAATACCCTCAATTGACGGATCGCATCAGGATCATTGAATAACAGGGCCAGTCGCATGCCGAGGCGTCGCAGTGCCGGGTCTGGGGTGGCAGCGACCCATTTCGAAACTTGTGGCCAGGAACTCGGCATGGCGAGGCGGCGACGTCCCTCGTATCCCTTTAGCAGACCACTGAAAATGTCGACGGCAACGCGGCAATCCACTGCCGGATCGATCTGACTGATCAGCAAGTCAAGCGTTTCGGATGAATCCGGGGACAACGCAATACGTCTGGCGATGTTCTCCCTGAGGTTCGAAAGTTTTGCATTGAACGCAAGGTCCACATAACGTTTGGCATCATCGCCAATGAGGGGCTCGATTCCGTACCAGAGCATCAATGGCAAGTTCTGGTCGCTCGCATCCTCAGCGTGTGACACAAGAGTTTCGGCGAGACGCCAACGGCTAGGCAGAGGCAGACGCTGCAACGTGCAGGCCAATTCCAGGCGGACACGTGGCGACTTTGTGTCTTGGGAAAGCCGGATGAACTGGTCAAGCCACCGTTGGGATTGGCTGCCTGTTTCACTGCAAAGACGAATGGCCCACTGTTGAAGAAAAGGTGAGTCGTCGTGAAGTAATCGTGATAGATCGGTGTCGGGCACACCTCCTGTAACGTGTAACGCCCATAGACCGCGCAGACGCTGTGGAATTGTAGTGGCATCAAACAGTTGATCTCGCAGAGCTTTGCGTGGCCCACGCATGTCCTGGTTGGCGTGAAACCTCTCCTGCAAAATCCGTCGGGAATGACGTACCATCCAGTCATTAGGGTGCGTCTGCAAATGAGTTAGTTCTGAGTTGTCCATCGACTGTAAATCGACGGGCGGAACCACTGAGTCACCATAGGTGATGCGATAAATGCGGCCGGTCTCACGACGTGTGTTCCGGGTACTGTGGCACTCACCGGTATCTGACCAATCACTGACATAGACCTCTCCACCACTACCGTAGGCGAGTGTGACACCCATGAACCAGGGGTCTTTTGATTTCATCAAATCCACCGCATGCGACGCCGTGTAGCCAGAGCCCCGGAATTTGAGTGATTCCTGATTGATCCGTTTTCCGTGGATGTTGTTGGTGAACAACTTGTTGCGATATTCACTCGGAAAAGTGTCTCCCAGATAAATCATGGTGCCACAATGAGCGTGGCCGCCGCCTGCTTGGTCCTCTTCGGTCGAACCAAGACCATTTCGGACATTTCCAAGTCCCACGTAATGCAGATGGTCAGCAATCGTGCCGATCCTTTGAAACGCATATTCGCTCGACTTGCGTCCCCGCCAAGGTTCATAGTGAGCACCTGGAATGACCTGAAAAAGATGCGGGTTGACGCAATTGCAGATGAATGCGTCGCCGTAGTCGTTCCAGTCGATGCCCCACGGGTTGGTTGTTCCGTCTGCGACGGATTCCCATTCATGACGCGTCGGGTGGTAACGCCAGACTCCCCCGTCAAATCGCGTGCGTGCAGTCGACGCAGCGCCCGGTTTTCCGATCATCGACCAGTTAGTGCGACCGTGAGTTGCGTAAAGCCACCCATCTGGTCCCCACGCAAAACCGTTTGCCAAATTGTGCGCGTTGGCATGGTTGCCAAATCCATCCAAGAGGACAGTGGGGGCAGCGTCAGGCTGATCATTCAGATCTGCGTCCGCGATGAAATACATGTTGGGCGGAGACATCACCCAAACGCCTCCAAAACCTACTTCAATTCCCGTTATGTAATTAAAACCACTGTAAAATACTTTCCGCAGATCGTGCCGGCCGTCGCCATTGGAGTCTTCCAGAATGACGATACGATCTGCCGGTGTATCGCCATGCTTGGGGTAGTTGTAGGCTTCCGCTACCCAAAGTCTGTTCCTGTCGTCAATGCAAAATCCAATGGGCTGCATCACGTCGGGTTCGGCTGCAAAAAGTGACGTATGAAACCCTTGCGGAACCGCCATGCTGTTCGTCGCCTGCCTTGGCGAAAACGGTTTTTCGGTGGAGTGGATTATCCGTTTCTGCGCATCGGCGCCCCCCAGTCCCAACGCAAGGGCGAGTGTCAGAAACAACATGAGCCTTAGGTTGAGCATGGTGAAGCAAAATGCATGAAGTAGGGGAGACCGGAAGCAAAAGATCTTTTCAGTGGGGCAGACGCAACTCTAGAGCAGGGTACCGAACGTGAGGCCGAGAAAAGTACGATCGGGCCTGCAGGATCGAGTTTGCCTGCATTCCTCGCTTGGACATACAAGATTGTACCCGAAAATTGTAACGTGCCTTCGATAGCCTTGGGCAGGAAACCAAGCGGTGACGCGTGGGGTGAGTCGCCGGCGTAATCTTGTGGCTGCGTTGGAGATGGGGTAGCTGTCGTTCAATGCTGCGAACGCCGTGAGTGGGTTCGGATGCTAAGAATGCGAAGCGTTGTGCTGAGAATTGTTAGACGCCGACTTTGCGCTTTGTAATGTGCCGTGGCTGGCGAGATCGCTGCGCAGTTGAGGGGGGAGATCGTTGGGCTGGCATTCAAGCCGCAAGAAAAGTTGCCAATTCACGCTGGGAATTGGAGGGAAGCCGTGGTCCCATGCATGCATCGGGGAGGCACGCGGCATGTTCTCACCGGGATTGTGAAGTAGGGAAGGAGAGCGTCACCGGGGGTGGTTCGAAAGATGATTTTCAGAACAGGAGTAATGTCGGGATCTGTAAGTTGTTCGATGAACCTTGTTCCCTGCGTAGATTGTTCCCTGCGTAGATTGTTCCCTGCGTAGATTGTTCCCTGCGTAGATTGTTCCCTGCGTAGATTGTTCCCTGCGTAGATTGATTTTCGGCGGGGGCCTATCTAAGCCGCCGCTCGTCCATTGTGTCTTAATCGCAATTCTTCATCCTCGATCAGATGGTGATGCGAATTTCCACCCAAGGTGGATTTGACTCGTCGGCGAAGGCTGCGACGCATGGCTTTGTGATATCCAACACTGGCCGCGAATAGCGTCATCATGTCAACGAATTGCGTGCAATTGGAGAGTTCATGGGCTTCAATATCGACGTAACTGTCTGAGCCAAAAGAACAGAGGCGGCCGTCAATCTCACCAAGTGGCTTGCCATCTACCGCGAGATCGAAATCAGCACCGATCGAGACCCAGTGTCTCTTTAGACTCAGGTGCCACATCCGTTGATTGTGGTAAAAGCCAAAGGTATAGATTGAAGGGATACGAAAAGTACGGTGGTTTTGTTGGATCTGTGTCACCATGCTCATGCGTGGCAGGATGACCGCAAATGTCAGCAAACTGCGTTTGGAGCCAATGCTGTTGTTAATTTCTGTGGTGGTGATCTGTTCGATCGTTCCACACCATCGCACACGTTCAGTTGAGGTTTTGAACAACTTCAGGACCATGCGACGGTTTTCTACGTCGCCTGATTTCATCGACATGATGCCGTCAGTATCGACTGTGCTCTCAAGAAGTTGTTGCTGCTTGCTGGTCAGACGCCCGGTTTTTTTGATCTGTTGTTTGAGCTGCTTGCGGCGCTGTGTTTTGATCGCACTGACCGCCTGGTCAAGCTCGTGTTTGTCGGCATGCCATACATCGGTCCGTAATCCGACCAGATGGGTTCGTTTCCATTGGTCGGTATCATTGTCCTGTTCGGATACCGTTCCCACGGCATCCATGTGGGTTGTGAATTGATTGGATTCTGCCGTCGTCAATTTTTGCATGAACTCGACATTACTCGGGTGAGCACCCGGCAAGGCCCACATGTCAACGTACCGGCGATTTTCTTGGGGCGTGGATTTGGCCATGGGGGAACCCAACGTGGTTGATGGGGCTGCGTGGTTGATAGATGGCGACGGGTGTGGGTGGCGAACGGGTGTGGGTGGCGAACGGCGACCCGTTTGTCTCGTCCGCCTTGGTCCAGCAAAGGAGGCAGCACGGATGCAATTGATAGCAAAGGCTGCCCGCACAGCGTGTCGCCAAGCATGGCCCACGGAAGATTGAATCGGCAGGGATGGCAAAGGTGGGTCAGAATGACCAGCGCAAGCCGCAAAGTTTGCCAAAGCGGTTGTTTTGCGGTGAGATACGGCAGCAGAATCAGGAGCGGGTTGGTGAGCGACCGCTCGAGGGCGTCACCACACAAAATGGATGAGCTTTACCGCGCCGCCTTGATTTTACCGCGCCGCCTTGATTTTACCGCGCCGCCTTGATTTTACCGCGCCGCCTTGATTTCACCGCGTTGCCTTGATTTCACCGGGCCGCATTAATCAGGTCTGCTGCACCTCGCTCAAGCAGTGCGGTCGCTGCGAGCTGGGCAAGTTGGTGCGCGGTTGCCAGCATGGACTCTGCAGTGGTGGGTAACTCGTGTTTTTCCTCGAGTTTCTGACTGCCATCTTGAGACAGCACCGTTGCGGTTAGTTTCATGGTTTGACCGTGCACTTGGGCGTAAGCGGCGATGGGAGCAAGACATCCGCCATGCAGCAACGCGAGCAGCTTACGTTCGGCTGTTACCGCCGCTCGCGCTGGAATGTGGTCAAGGACGCTGACGGTGTCGCAGGCTTGATCATCGCTGCGGACCTCGATCCCCAAGGCGCCTTGACCTGGCGCCGGTAGCATTTCCTCGATAGAAAATTGTGTTCTTGGCAATTCATGCATTTCCAGTCTGAGAATCCCCGCCTCTGCAAGCAAAATGGCGTCAAACTCTCCTTCGTCCAGTTTTCCAAGCCGGGTTTGTACGTTGCCTCGGATCGGCATCACCTGCAAGTCGGGCCGATGGTTCCGCAGCTGTGCCGCTCTGCGTTGGCTACCGGTACCAATACGAGCGTTGCTGGGAAGTTGGTCCAACCGCAGGCAGGCTTTTGAAACCAAGCTGTCGAGGACCGTTTCCCGCTCCGGAACGGCGGCAAGCAGCAGGCGTGGATTTTGCTCTGTCGGAAGGTCTTTCAACGAATGAACGGCGATATCAGCTTCATTTTCCAGCAATGCCTGCTGGATTCGTTTCGTGAACAATCCGACCTGTCGTGTGCCATCAATGGGCCGCATGTCAACGTCTCCGCCGCTCACCAGCGGTACCAAAACTGAGTCAACGCCCGCAGCCTGCAGGCGTTTTGCGACGTATTCGGCTTGCCAGAGGGCGAGAGGGCTTTTGCGGGTGGCGATCCGGAGAGGAGACATGGAGAGGGCTTTGGCTGGCAAAATACGGGTTTTGGGTGCACAAGGTAGGCGGCGACCGTCACAAATGTCGCACTCAGGGTGAAAATGGCAATTTCGTCTTCGAATTGGCCGAAGTGCAATACTATCTACGTCTTATACTAATAGTCTACCGCCGGGATTCGAAGCCGGCATTCAAGCTCGGCGTCAAGAGAATCAGCCCTCGTGGAAGACTCTACCAATAACTTTCCTACTGCCGAGATTCCTACGCAGGATATGCGAGGGATGCGCACGCGCGATATGCACGGTAGTGATGATAATGGGGACTTTGATCTCGGGACGGAGTCCAAGGGTGAGGGCAAGATCCCAACCCAGATCGGGGACTATGCCATCCGCGAACTGATTGGTTCGGGCGGGATGGGGCAAGTGTTCCTGGCAGAACATACACGCATGCAGCGTCTCGTCGCAGTCAAGATGCTCCCTGTGGATCGCATGAAAGACGAGGTTGCGGTCTCGCGTTTCTACGACGAGGTCAGAGCGGCATCTCGATTGATGCATCCCAATATCGTGACGGCGTTTGATGCCGGTGAATTGGACGAGGTGCACTATTTGGCAATGGAGTACGTCGATGGTCAGACCTTGACCAAGCTGGTTGCCCAA
>PKCN01000417.1 GCA_002862205.1 Planctomycetaceae bacterium
CGACAGAACTGCAGTTCGACAGAACTCAAGGCTGACCTCTGCCATGAAACACTTTTTTTCGGCTCTGACCGCGGGCTACCTCTTTTCAATAGCAAGCGGTGGCACAGCCTTTCTCGACTGCAATCAGTTATCAGCACAGACATCACCCATTCCATCCATTGCCCACGCACACAACGACTATGAGCATGAACGTCCTCTCCATGATGCGATGGAGTCAGGTTTCAACAGTGTAGAAGCCGACGTCTACCTGATTGATGACAAACTGCTTGTAGCTCACGACCGCCGCGACACCACAACCAAGAGAACGCTGCAATCACTTTATCTGGACCCGCTGCAGCAGCACTTCAAACAACCCGGGAACGGCGCAACGAACGAAACATTCTGGTTGATGATCGATGTAAAATCGGAACCCGTTTCGACGCATAAAAAACTTCACGAGGTATTGAAACAATATTCGGACCTGGTCAGACCATTACACGAGTTTTCGTCAAAGCAATCTGAATCACAGCAATCTGAATCACAAACCTCCCCCGTACGTGTTGTCATCAGCGGCAACCGTGCCAAAGCTGAGATTCTGCGTGCTCAACCACGTTTGACGGGAATTGACGGCCGCCTCGCCGACCTGCAATCAGACCTTTCTCCTCAGGCGATGCCTTGGATTAGCGACAATTGGAGATCACATTTCACGTGGCGCGGTGAGGGTGACTTCCCGCCAGAAGAACGGGACAGACTTCGCAGGTACGTCCGCCATGCACATCAGAAAGGTCGCCTGCTACGATTTTGGGCGACCCCTGACTCGCCCAACTTCTGGAATGAACTACTCGAAACTGGCGTGGACCTGATCAACGCGGACGACTTGAGTGGCCTGAACTCCTATCTGCTCAGACGCAAACAACACCACACTAAAAAAGAGAAGGCTGGCTCTGGAAACACACCGAGCGTGACGCGATGACTTGCTCACTTGTCGTAAACATCCACTCCAAAGGTCGTTAACACCTCCGTCTGCTCAGTCTTCTTTTTTTCATCCATCGGGTTTCCGCCCAGGTAAACTTCGAGATACGGTGCAAAGCGTCGGTCACCTTCGGCATCCTTCTTGCACATCTCTACCAACGGGCCAAGATCGGCTATCTTGTTTCGCGAAATCAAAAGCATGTCCAGTTCGGGCAGCGTTTGAATCGGCCCCAACGAGTTGAGCTGATTGCCGCTCAAATCGAGCGTCGTCAACCAACGCAAGTTGCCGACCGGACCAATGTCAGTCAATTGATTCCCCGAAACATCCAGAGACCAGATTTTCGTCAGACCTGCGATTGGGCCAATATTCTCTAGCTTATTCTGAGCAAGATACAGTGTTCGCAGGTTAGCCATTGCCTTCAAGGCGGCCAAATCCTTGATCTTGTTGCCAGACAGATCGAGCAACTGCATCGCTTTGAGATTCTTCAAAGGCTCAAGATCTTCAACCTTGTTCTTGCCTAACGCCAAGTACTGGACTCGTTTCAAATCTGCCAATGGCTTCAGGTCAGCAATTTCATTGTCACCAAGATCAATCTGCATGATTGCCGTGCAATGCTGCAAACCTTCCAGATTCTTGATTCCCTTCCCCACAGCAATCACCCTTGAGATGTTGGCAACATCATTTTTTGTGATCACTTCCTGATTGTTTCGTTTCGCATACACTTCCATACGGACGGCGGCTTCGAGTGCTTTGTCGGTGAAAATTGCAACGGGTTTCGGTGGCTCTTTTTTAGCTTCTTTTTCCTTCATCTCTGCAGCTTTCTTCTCTGCAGCTTTCTTCTCTGCAGCTTTCTTCTCAGCAGCTTTCTTCTCAGCTGCTATTTTCTCAGCAGCTTTTTTCTCAGCAGCTTTTTCCTCTGCTTCCTTTTTTTCAGCAGCTTGGGCTTCATCACTCGGGTTCTCGGGTGAAGCCAACTCCTTTGATTCGCTGACCTTGTCGCCAGACTCTGATTCCTGCTCAGACTCCTTCGCATCAGCCGCCTTGGCTGTCGCCTGATTCGCATTCTGATTTGGGGCGAGTGGTGCCACGTCCTGAGCCGATAAATCAGCTGGCAGCATCAGCAGAAACAGACCACCGAGTGCAGTTCGTAAAACCATTTTCTGAATAAACCAAGGCATGCGCATATCTCTCGAATGCAAGCAGGAGGGGGGGACGCCAGATGATTACGAGTGACCAGTTTACTTCACCACTGCGCGTTAGACCACAACGTTAGACCAACACGGAGTGCCACAAGCGGGTCCATGACACAAGTCAAACCGCTTGGCACCCTGAAACACGGGAAAACCTACACCTTGGACTTGAATTGCCCCCAAAGCAAAATTCTGGAAGACGAGAGGCCGTTATCGACCAGATTCGAACGAGGCTGAAGCCAGAAAACGCTACAACTCCTTGAACCACCCGTGAAGCGCTGGGCACACGTTTGCGACGCTGTCCGCGGTGGCAAACACGTTAACCGCGTCGCCAACAGCTGGGTTTGCCCCATCACAACGACGAATTGACAATGGTTTCGGTCAGCCAGTACCGGACTACCAGCAGTGTTCATCAGCGACGTCGAACGATGAGAGCGACTGCTGCCGATTAATAGTTGCGATCACGGGGATCCGTCAGACCATCGGCAAGTCGACGCAGGGCTTCGGTTTCTATTTGCCGCACACGCTCCCTCGTGAGTCCCAACTCTGCGCCAATTTCTTTAAGAGTCTTGGGTTCTTCACCCCCCAAGCCAAAGCGAAGCTTTAAAACGGTAGCTTCGCGTTCTTCAAGATCTCCCAGCAGTTCCATGGCATGACGCAGAATATCATGATCCAGCATTTCCTCATCGGGTGCCTTCAAACGCTCATCCATCACCATTTCACCGAGTGACCACCCTGATTCGCTTTGGTCGCTTTGTGGAGTGCTGTTGCTGATTCGGATTGCCTTCCGAATGATGGGCAATTTTTTCTTTGGCAGCCCGAGCACACGAGCCACTTCTTCATTGGTTGGTGTACGGCCAAGCTCCTCGCTCAGCCGAAGCGTAGCTCGACGCCACTTGCTCAACAGCTCGACCATGTAAGCCGGAATACGAATCGTCTTTGCGCTGTTGATCAGTGCACGCTTGATGGATTGCTTGATCCAGTAGCTTGCATAAGTACTGAAGCGGGTTCCCACGGTGGGATCAAATCCTTCCACAGCGCGGAGCAGTCCCAGGTTTCCTTCTTCGATGAGATCCTGCAGCCCAAGCCCTTTACCGGTATAGCCACGTGCGATATTTACCACCAACCGCAGGTTAGCCCTTACCATGCGATCACGAGCAAGGACATCACCAGCTCCGATCTGCTCGGCGAGCTGCAACTCCTCCTTGGCAGTCAGCAAAGCGGTTTCGTTGATCTCTCGCAGATACGTTTCCAGAGGCGACTGGGCAGTTCTACTACGAGTGGTAACACGAGCCCGTTGCTGGCGTTTGACAGCACGTGGTTTGTCGTCGTTGGTCGATGAAGTAGCGTGGGATTGCGTCATAAGTACACGGCATGCTTGTCGGTCACGTACAGAGCCTGGCATTGAGAATGATTGATCCGGTTGTTGCCTTTGATTTGGAGGCAACCGAAATCCTGCAATGCTGATTCCGCTCCGATCCCGAAGTCTGGAAATGGATTGGTCGAACACCTCCAGCATCGGCACGCTTTTCTTCATCGCTGCAACCTGCGTGAAAACGGAACACCTTTGCAAAGTATTCCGATTATGGGGGAGCTTCCGATCGCAAAGCAAATATCAGTTAACGGGGCTTATCGCTTTACCACCACCGGTATCACAGGCCTTGCTGCATGTGGTTACGATTCGCACGTTTTCTCAGGAAAGACGCTTCGCAACCTTTCGATACTGACCGGGCGTCATGCCCTCAACATCCTTGAAGCAGCTGACCATGTAAGCCGTATAACTGAAACCTGTCATTTGCGAGATCGAATCCAACTTCAGGTCGGTTTCCTGCAGCAACGTTTTGACATGATTGATCCTCACCCGCCTGATCAGATCCAGGGGTGATTGATTCAATGACTTACTGAAACGCCGTTCAAGTGTACGCCGGGACATCGGGAACCGAGAAAGCAGGTCCGAGACATCAATCCCGTCACTGGCATGCCTGCGGATGTAACCTGCAACCGCGGCAACCAAAGAATCGTCAATGGCATTCGTATCAGTACTGCCACGAGTCACCACCCCCGCTGGTCCTACAATCAGGGACTGTTTCTGTCGTAGGCTGCTTCGCACAAACCCTGGATCAAGGTGTTGATGATTCATGTGTTGATTCAATAGTTCGGCGGCTTTCATGCCAATGGCAACCGTATCAGGAGCGACGCTGGTCAGCGGTGGATCACACAGGTCACACAGGATCTCATCATTATCGACGCCGATCACGGCAACCTGCTCGGGAACCAGCAAATTCAAATCACGACACACATCAAGAATCGTTCGCGCAGCAGCGTCGTAGCACGCCAAAATTCCAACTGGCTTCGGTAAGTCTTTGATCCAGGCTGCCAATCGCTGGCGGCGTTGATACCAGGGCGCCTCACGCGTTGTCTCGATGGAGGCTTCAAGAACGTCGCAATCCCGCCCCGCACGCGTCAAAGCCTGCTGAAAATGATCACGGCGAACATCAGACCACACGAACCCGCGATGTCCCAAATATCCGAAATTCGCGAACCCACGCTCCAACAGATGTTCGGCTGCAAGTTCCGCACATCTCACGTCATCGTTCATCACCGAGGTCGCAGACGCCGGGTTTTCTTCGCCAAGACAGATCGTCGGGATCCCAAAACCGATCACATGCTCAAGCGTCTCACGCCGGGAAGCACGAACAATGATTCCATCGAAATCACCCGACTCCACCCAGTCGGGAATCGGATCCGCCAACCCACGCTCATCGACAAACGTCGACCATTGACCGTGCAAACGGGCGTAGCGACCAACCCCTGACAGCAGCCCTCGCCCAAAAGCTTTGGAAGTTTCGATAAGTAGTGCCACGCGATACAACCGCCAGACTCCCAGAGTGACATTGGTGTCGCAAAAGCATAAGATCATGACGCATATGTGAATTGCAGCCACGTAAAACAGACATCAAAATTGTCGTTTTTCCATAATTCCACGGATCGATGCGGATGTTGATTGACAGCCATCACCACCTCTGGAAGTACTCAACCGACGAATACGGTTGGATCAATGACCAGATGCTGCCATTGAAAGCCGACTTTTTACTCCCCGAATTGCAAGAAATCGCATCGGCGAGCTCAATCGACGGATTTGTCTCGGTTCAGGCGAGGCAGAATTTGCAAGAAACAGACGATCTGCTTGCAATGGCCAACGCTGATCCGCTGATCTGTGGAGTGGTAGGCTGGGTTCCCTTAGCAGCACCGGATGTGAGCCAGACGCTGGATCGGTTGGCTGACCAGAAGTTTCTCAAAGGCGTTCGGCACGTTGTTCAGGATGAACCCGACGACCGCTTCATTCTTGGTGATGACTTCAATCGGGGCATCTCACAACTCGCAGCTTACCAACTCATCTACGACGTGCTGATCTTCGCAAAACAGTTACCCGCTGCGATTGAATTTGTTGACCAACACCCAAACTTGCAGATGGTGTTGGATCACATCGCTAAACCGACGATCACGGATGACGCCTATGACGATCAATGGGAGACGAATTTTCATGAATTAGCGAAGCGCGAAAACATCAGCTGCAAATTCTCTGGTGTCGTGACCGAGGTTCGTGGTGAATCATGGTCGATGGATCAAATTCGCCGTTACTGGGATGTCGCTTTGGAGGCTTTTACTCCTGATCGACTCATGTTCGGAAGTGATTGGCCAGTTTGCCTGCTGAAAACTGGCCACACACAGTGGCTGCAAACGGTACAGCATCTGGCATCGCAACTGACCGTCAGCGAACGCACAAAAATCTTTTCTGCCAATGCCATCCGCGATTATAACCTTGAAGTCGACTGACAGACCCCTATTGCAATCATTGAGCTGGATCCCCCGCAGGTCACCAGCCCCACGAATTAGCCCCCCCAAATTCCGATCCTCGGCAACCTAAGTCACTCCGCCGCGTTGGACATCATCGCTGCACCGCACCAAAAACCACCGCACCAAAAACCACCGCACCAAAAACCACCGCACCAAACCGTCACCCGGAGTTCTTCCCATGCGTGCCATCCAAATTTCTGAAGTCAAAACATTAAAAGCGATCGACGTTCCTGACCCCGGTCAACCTGCTGCCGGCGAGGCATTGGTAAGGACCCATCGAATGGGTGTTTGCGGCACTGATATCAGCTGTTATCTGGGCAAGTTTCCGTTTTTTGATTTCCCGCGAATTCCGGGCCATGAACTCGGAGTTGAGGTGATTGAGGTAGGTGAAGGTGTCGAAAACATCAAGTCAGGTGATCGCTGCAGCGTTGAACCCTACATGAATTGTGACGATTGCTATTCCTGTCGCCATGGTGCATACAACTGTTGCCAAAACCTGAAAGTCATTGGTGTGATGATGGACGGAGGCTTGTGTGAAGCCTTTCTTGTGCGAGCAGACAAGCTGCATCGCTCAGAGAAGCTAAGCTACGATCAACTTGCACTGGTGGAAACACTCGCGATTGGCTGCCACGCGAATGATCGGGGCGCACCCGAATCTGGCGACCATGCGTTGATCATTGGCATGGGTCCGATTGGCTTGGCAACCCTCGAGTTCGCACGGCTCACGGATGCCACGATCAGCGTGATGGACATGAATCAGTCTCGCCTTGACTTTGTCCGCGACAATTACGGGATCAAAAACACCATTTTGTACAAGGGTGATGGATCCGAGGTTGATCAGATGGAACAGATCACCGGCGGTGACATGTATCATGTCATTACTGATGCGACGGGCAATAAGCACTCGATGGCAGGTGCACTTTCCTACATTGCTCCGACCGGCCGCCTCGTGTACGTCGGAATCACGACCGAGGAAGTTTCATTTCGTCACCCGGTGATGCACCGCCCAGAAGCTTCCATTATGGCTTCACGCAACGCTTTACCACCTGACTTTACCCGCATCATAGGCTTGATCGAGGACGGAACAATCAACACTGATCCATGGATCACCCACCGGACCAGTTTTGAAGGTGTGCTGACGGATTTCGAATCCTACACAAAGCCTGAAACGGGTGTGATCAAAGCGGTGATTGAAGTCGTGACCTGAAAATCATTCCCAAATCAAGCAACGTGATTTTCCAATGATAATGCCGACGAATCACTGACCAAACCCACAACATCAAACCTGACGCTTACTCTCCCTCCCATCGCTGCACCCTCTGGTGCATGAGCGACCTCTGAAAGAAGATCAATGACAAAAAAATGTGTAGCACTTGGCTTGGCCCCGAGTTTTGGATTCGGTGATCGCACCGGTCTTGCAACGCCGGGCCATGTGGCATCCATGAAACGCTGCGGCGATGGCATTGAGGCGATTTACCCGCAGCAATCAATCCGCGAGATGACACGCACCAAGAGAACACCGCAGCAAGTCATGGACGACGCCATGAATAACGCTGCAGCTGCTGGTTGGAGTGGCCCGATTGGTGCGGATGCCGATCACCTGAAAGTTCCCGAAGATGTAGATGTCACGGCAGCGGTTGGATTCACTTTTTTCACAATCGACCCCTCGGACGATGTGGACCAACAAGCCGATGACTACGATGAGGCGAAACTGCGCGCGGCATTCGCAGAAAACCGCAGCGAGGCCCCGTGGTTTGAACAATACCTCGGTCAAACAGTCAAACTCGGAACAGGCACCGTTGTTTCACTGGATGAAGAATCCTGCATGCGAGCCGCAGTAAAATATGGCAAAGCCATCACCAGAGCATTGAAACTCGGCGACTACATCAAAACTGTTAATGAATCATCTGGCAATGATTATGAGATTGAGTTGTCGGTGGATGAAACGGACCAACCCACAACTCTGGCCGAGCATTACATTATCGCCGACCAATGCCTCAAAGGTGGGATGAAACTTGTCAGCCTGGCACCACGATTCATCGGCGACTTTGAAAAAGGCATCGATTTCATTGGCGATCTCGATGCGCTTCACGCCTCTCTGAAAGATCATGCGGCTGTGGCTGACACGCTTGGCCCCTACAAACTCAGTCTCCATAGCGGCAGCGACAAAGTTTCAATGTACGGGCTGCTTGCCAACGCTACGAAAGGCCGCTTTCATGTCAAGACCGCAGGCACCAGTTACTTGGAGGCACTGCGTGTTGTTGCTCGGCATGACCCCGCTTCTTTCCGTGAGATCATTGACTTTTCACGTGGTCGCTACGAGACAGATAAAGCGACCTATCACGTCTCTGCAACCTTGGCCGATGCACCGCTGACCAGTGATGCAGATGATGCAACCCTTGAGAGCGAGTACCTCGAAATGTGGAGTGATGTTCCGGTTGGCAAAGGTTTTACCAAACCCGGCCGTCAAATTCTTCACTGCACCTTCGGATCGGTTTTGACAGACATGAAGCTGGGTAAAATTGTCCATGATTGTTTGACCACCCATCCCGGTACTTACACCGAAGTACTTGATGATCACTTCGGCCGCCACCTGGACGCCCTCCGTAGTGGGATGGAGTGAACAGGCGGTCAAGTTCGCGAAACCCGCACGACGTGCCACCACCTCAGGCGACACGCCGTTTCTATCCAGCAGGGGACCATGAGATGACGCACCAAAAGTTTGGCAACACCGATCTGGTCATGCCACGTGTGGTTTTCGGGGCTACCTGCCTTGGAAATCTGTTCGTTGCGATGAGCGATGGGCAGAAGCGTGACCTGATCCGCGAATGGTTCGCGCAAATCCCCAAACCGATCGCCATTGACACTGCGGGCAAGTACGGCGCCGGCCTGTCACTTGAGGTTCTGGGACGTGACTTGGCTTCACTGGAGATCAAGCCAGAGGATGTTGTCATCAGCAACAAACTTGGCTGGAAAAGAACCCCCATGGAAGGACCAGAACCTACGTTCGAGCCGGGTGTCTGGGTTGGCCTGAAACACGATGCGGTACAGGATATCAGTCACGACGGAATTCTACGCTGTCACGAGGACGGCTGCCGAATGCTGGGTGCTTACACGCCACAATTGGTAAGCGTTCACGATCCGGATGAATACCTGCAGGCAGCAAAAAACTCCGAAGATCGAAATCGCCGCCTCAATGAGATCTGCGGCGCTTATCAGGCATTGGAAGAGTTGCGGGATGCTGGTGAAGTTGCCGGGGTTGGGATCGGAGCCAAGGATTGGCGGATTATCCGCGAACTTGATGGGCACTGTCGCTTTGATTGGGTGATGATGGCCAACAGCTTCACCATCATGCACCACCCACCCGAACTACTTGACTTCATCACCTCGCTGCATGATCGAAACATTGCTTTGATCAACTCTGCAGTCACGCATGGTGGATTTTTGGTCGGCGGCAGGTTTCTGGACTACCGAGAGACCAATCCGGCCGACCCGAAGGATGCTGAGTGCCTCCAATGGCGTCGACAATTCACTGAGGTATGCCAGCAGTTCGATGCAAGCCCCTATGACGTTGCGGTTGCCTTTGGCGTTTCACACCCGGCCGTCACTTGCGTTGCTTTGAGTACCAGCAAGCCCGACCGCGTGGAATCGATGGTATCGGCCGCAACCAACAAGCCAGCGGCGGCGATTTGGACAGAACTTCGGGACCGAGGCTTGATTTCTCCCGCGTATCCGCACCTCGTTACCAACTGACGACGACTGCCAGCAATGTTCGCGGTAGCCGTGGGGTCCGTACTGCTCACCCGCCTCTGCGGATTTCAGAACCCTTGAAACGCACCGTGATCCGGTACACTTTTTTCCGGTGGTAAACGACTTCACCATCCGTGTTGATTTTCTCTGGCACATCATGCCTCCAAATGTCAACACTGGCATGGTACCCACGCTCGGAAAAGACATCGATCAACATTGCCAGAGCCTCATGCTCCTGCCAAAGCGGATCCTCTGAGTTGATATCAGCGTGCCCTGAAATGGCATGCCGCACCACGATCGGCATCATCTGTTCTTCAATGAACCGAACTACTTTGTGAAACAATTCAGTTCGCTCAATCTCATACTCATCCAGACGCGTTACCAACTCACGTCGAGCATGGCTGACAATTTCACTTGCTAACGGGATTGCCTGTAGCGAATGAAAAGTTCGGGGATCCAGTTCCAGAGAACTCTGATACTCCAACTCGCGAAGAATATTCTCTTGAACCACATCCAATGCCGCCTGAGCGTTGATGAAGTGGTAATGGAATATCTGCTTCAGAGAGACAAGCGCATCATAGGTCTTTTCTTTAAAGACCCGGTAACGATCCCGCGCAAGTTCTTCATTAAAGTCAGTGGGCCTTTCTTCCCAAACCACACCAATCCCACTCGCACGTACTTCCTCATTGTGTGCAATTGTCTTTCGTCCACGAGACAACTGCCTTGCCACACTCTCAGCCTCATCGACAAATAACACCATGATGTGGAATGTTGGTTGTTTGAAATGGACCAATTGAGGGCTGTCCGCGAACTCACGTCGCAGTGCATTCATTCGATCGTAAAGCATTTTGAGGCATTCCACCTGAACCTTGGTGCGAGGGAAACCATCAAGAATGGCTCCACCCTGGTAGCCAGGTTCCAACAATCGTCGAAAAACCAGACTCACCACCTCGCGGTCGCCCACCATGCCCCCTCCTGCCTTGATCGCCTCGGACTCAGGGCTGTTCAACAATTCACTCACCACAACAGGACGCTCAGGGATGTCCCGGACTTCGCGAATGAAGTTGGTGTTGGTTCCTTTTCCCGACCCCGGCGCCCCTCCCAGAAGGATCAATTCCTTGGGGAAATGCAGATTCGATCTCCCATATTGTGCTTCAAGTTCTTTCCAAACCGAGTTGAAAATCAGTTGCGCATCTTTGACCTCGAGGTCGGCCGGCAACGACGCATTTTTGTTGGGTTCTGAGGTTCTCACGATCGCTATGCCCAAGTAGTAGTGTGATGGTCCCTTCAATAGAACATCCCCGGAAGCTTCGGCCAACACCCGATCAAAAGTGGCATTCACATTGAAATCAGCCTTCCCGAGACAACGCCAAAGAGCCTGCTGCGACCGTTCTGTTACGAGTCACCGTCATGACCCGCCCATTCCCGCCGCATTCCGGCCGGAATTGCCTTGGCTCACACGGCCCCAAATCGCCCACGACCTACCCTTCATCAACCTCTCCCAATAGTCGTTCCAGCAATCCAGATGTGAAAATTCGCCTTGTTACGCCTTGATTCCGTCTCCGACCCCCGACTCAGCGAACGTCAAATCCGGAATTGGAGATGTGGTCGCATCGTGATGCGAGCCGGCCAATTGGTGGAGATTCAACATCGGCTTCTGTGCGGTAACGTTTCGGTAGCTGAGGTCTGGTTGCAGGCCAAGTTCGGTCGCCGCGACGATGATTGTTGCTGGCTGGACTACCACCAACCACTGGGCATGCCCAGCTTCTTGACCCTTGATTACATCCGCACCGGGACTCTGGCCAGCTACAAGACTTTCATTGGGGCCTGCCAAGTCCTTGATGAAATAGCCCGCATTCGCTCGACTGCCGCGATCGTAGCCCATGTCACGAATCGGAACATCACGGACCGCCTGCTGATGCGACACGGATGGGAACCACACATGAAAGAATGGAAGGGACGGCATTGGATACGCCGCTTTTATGACGGCTACCCTGAAGGTCGGATTGACCGATACATCGCGGAATCCAACGAGGCTCCGAAATGCTCGGTGAAATCAACGAAAATCAGCCACGCTGCAACCGCCACAGATTCTTTCCAACGCCCCATGATCGAGAGCGTCCCTTCCTGAGCGTCCGAATTCATTCAGTGATCTCGGCACATCAAGACATGGGAAAGACCTCTCCAATGGAACTGCCATCTCAGGGTAGCAGGGGCATGAACGAGCGGCCCCCCTTGTCGACAGCCTTATGTTCTTGTTGGTAGCGGAACCACCGAACAAGTCCCGCCTAACGCAACGTTTATGCTGTTCACCACCCAAGCTCGTGGGGTGGGGACTTTACATTTTCCGAATGTCGATACATTCCATGCCTGCTCGACGAGCCGCTTCAATGCCAGGCTCGCCATCCTCGTAAACCCGGCAATGCTCAGGCTTCACCTGCAGCCGACTTGCGGCCTCCAGAAACACATGGGGATCCGGTTTGTGATATTCAGTATCTTCACAGGTCACAACGGTTTCAAACCAATCCATGACCTGGATTTGCATAAGTTGTTGATGAACAAGATTTCGCGTCCCACCACTGGCAACTGCCATTTTCAATTTACCCCGATGACTTTGTGCGATATCAACGACATGCGGGATGGGACGCAACAGATCGATGGACTCGAGGAAATGTTGCTCCTTCTGTGCTAACGCCTCCTGAAAATCCAGAGCTTTCCCCTGCTCAGCGGCCAACATCGGAATGACCCGACTCGACGGAGTTCCCGAATGCCGGTAAAAGTGCTGTTCATTCAATGAAATGTCCTGACTCAACAACGCTTTATGCCAAGATGAGTAATGCGCAAACATCGAGTCAACCAGTGTGCCGTCACAATCGAATATCAAAGCTTGAATCATAACAGCAGTATTCACCTGTCAGTTGGATGGCATGTCAAACGAAATGACGAGCGGTCACATCGAATTCATGGAAATGCGAATTTACCATTGCAAAGTTTTCTCCCAAGGTACTGCCTGACTGCAGATTTGGGGACCGGTCCTGCACGTGAATCTGACGCAAAGGTGTCCTCCCCTGACTTGATTTGCTTTCAGAGCCCACCAGACCCATCGTCACCTACTCGTGTTTGCACAGGGAAGTCAAATGGACATCAACATTGCTGATCTTTTTTGCGGCATCGGCGGGATTGCCGAGGCAGTCCACCTCTGGCGCCAACCAACCGCCAGTGACAACACTGTGGCGGCGGAACACCGCCAACGAATCACCCCGAAAATCGGGACTGCGATCGATATTGATCAATCAGTCGCCCACCTTTATCAGCGTCACCACGGCATCATTCCACAATGCTCTACCATTGAGTCACTGCAAGCAGTCTCATTGAAACCAACGGACTCATCGAGGGCAGCGGAAAAGCTCGATATGTGGTGGATGTCGCCTCCATGCCAACCCTATACCCGCCGCGGTTTGCAAAGAGGTGATAAAGATTCTCGGAGTCTCGCTCTGGCGAATCTGATCAGGCTCATTCCATCCGAGCGTCCTCGGTGGATTGGTCTGGAAAATGTTCCAGCTTTTGAAGGCTCCCAACATCACCAACGCTTGCGGCAGACGCTCACCAAAACAGGCTACCAGTTCAGGGAGTACCTGATTTGCCCCACAGCGATGGGAATCCCAATGCGGCGAAAACGTTTTTACTTGCTTGCAACACAGAACGGCAAACCCTTAGCCGACTTTTCCTGTCGCCTCCAACAACAGCCACTGGCGAAATTCGTCGACAACGACACTTGGAACGATCCCACCTTGCATGTGCCTGCTGATTTATTACAGCATTACCAGCCTGCGATGAACATTCTCGACATCCACGATTCCACCGCCATTTCAGCCTGTTTCACCTCGGCTTACGGCAAGAGTCACATCAAGTCTGGCTCTTATCTGCGTTGCCACAACCGTCATCTTGTCCGACGCTTTTCACCTAATGAAATCGCCAATCTGATGGGATTCCGAGAGAACTTTTTCTCATCGAGCGAACTGGGGCAGCGAAGCCAGTATCGCCTGATTGGCAACTCGCTGGCAGTGCACGTTGTCTGCGTGCTCCTGTCGATGCTGTTGCTGAATGATTGAAAAACAAGCTCGGCAAATCGCCAGAACCAGTCCCAAACGGGCAAATTTCCCCACTCATCCCGAGACCTGCTACCAAAGTGGCCAAACACGGATGCCGACGCCGTTGAGGAACAAACGGCCCGACTGCTGCCGTGGTCGCGCTTGCCACTCTGATCTGGTCGGAGCCCCAGACGAACCCAGGTTAAATCGGCAAATTCTCGAATAAAGTTGCTTGACTTTCTGTTTCTGTTGCTAAATCGAAAATTTACCGCGACCCGCTCAAAACTCACCCCATGTTTGAGAGAAGGGTAGGAGTGCGCGCCAAGGGCACTCCTTTGATCTGAGTGAGCGGTCCTCGGTGACGGGTCACCAATCCTTCTGGTGATGATGAAGTGATTCCCGGCAGGAACTGATTTCTGTTGAGGGATGCTGCCCAACATCGGTGAGCCACCTGCCGCGTGCAGGGCATCGGCATGTTGAAGCCATTTCCAGCAGAAACGTCCAATCCTTTCAGGTTCCTCAAGAGCTTGGAAACCAGCTGCCTAACCCAAGAAAACAGTCATGACCTCAAGTACTGAATCATTCCGCATTGCATACCGCGTCAGCGACAAGCAATTTGTCGTCCGGGACCAACAAGAGAATGACGTGTTCGCCGGGAACTACCGGGCAGTAGAAAGCTGGTTGGATCAACGCGAGAACACTGTCTCTGCGTTGAGAGAGTCCGAGGAACAAATGGACTCGGAGGCTGACGCAGCCAATGCTGTACTCAAAGCGACCATCCTGACTCAGGAGATGGTCGACAAAGCTTTGGCTCCCGAACCCGTGCCAGACCAAAAGTCCAAGCCTAAATCGCTTCGCAGTCGCCTGTTCGGCAGAGAAAAAAAAGTCAAATAGGACGGCAAGCGACTCGACTTTGTTGCTCAATGCCAGCCACGGGAACCGGCGTCAGGCTCAATTCCGATCAACGCGAAGGCTCAAAGCTACGACTCAAAGCTACGACTCGAGGCTACGACTCGAGGCTACGACTCGAGGCTACAGCGAGTTTTTCATTCTTCCGTCCCCACAGCACCTCCAACAACAGCAGAATCAAAGCAGGTGCCAGAAACCACTGAAATCTGGCCTCGTAAGAATCAACTTTTGCTGTTTCAAATTCTGTCTGATCCACTGCTGCGATATAGCGGTGATAGACGTCTGCCATGTTGACCTGCTTGGTTCCAGCAGGAATATAAGCACCACCTGACTCGGTCGCGATTTTTTCCAAAGTGGCGCCATCGAGCTTGGTCCATACCTGTTTTCCAGAGTGAGTCAGGAATTCACTCCCGCGACCCGATTGCACGGGCACCCGGGCTCCTGTTTCCAAATCACCCAAGCCGACCGTAAAGATCCTCACTCCATTCTTTTCTTTCGCTAACGCGGTTGCCACCAACGGTCGACTTTCCTGATCTTCTCCATCAGTCAGCAGGACTATCGCTTTGTGATCATTGGTAATTTCGAGAAATCCACGAGAAGCGACCGTGATCGCATCACCCAGCCGAGAACCTCCCCGGTTCAGACTGCTAGGGCCGACCGCATCGAGCCCCTGCTTGAAGTCGGCGTAATGATTGGTCAACGGGATCTGCTGGCGAGCTTCCCCTGCGAAAATGGTGAGTCCCACCCGATCTCCTGCCATCTCATCCACGGTGTCTTTGATCATCTGCTTGGCACGCTCCAAACGATTCGGCGTAACATCCTGTGCCATCATGCTTCGCGAAACATCCAAGACGAACATCACCTCAATTCCACTTTGCGGAACATCCCTTTCAACCTTACCCCACCTCAAATCAACCAGACAAAACACCAGGAGGATCATGGCTGTGAAGACAAGAGCCAGCGAGACCAATGACCGATAGGTACTTCGTACAGGAAGAACACGGGCCAACATATCACTGGTTGCAAATCGCATCGCCGCCTTGCGTTGCCAGAAGAGTGAACAGGCAGCCAACAGAACAATAGCCAACACCATCCACAACCAATGCAAATTCTGTAAGTTTCCGATCTGTATTTCATCAGGGCTCATGATCTTTTTCCTCAAGCAATACGTCGCAGAAGAGTGAGGCTGAGGACCATCCTCAGTGTCAACAACACCATGGCAACTGATAGCAGCGGCGGAATTTTGAATCCGCCCAACCGTACCTGCTGAACGGCAACCTCCCGGTAGTCAACAAACTGTTGTGTTTCCACCTCGGTCGTTTCCAGCTGGTTGATTTCGTTATAGATGGCTTCCAGCGACTCGGTATCAGTCGCGCGGAAGTATTTCCCACCCGTAGTATCCGCGATCTTCCTGAGCGTTGCTTCATCGATATTGACCCGCTCGTTCCGGATCATGATCCGGCCATCAAAACGCCGCACGGGGAAGGGCGCCACGCCTCGTGTACCAACACCAATGGTGTAAACTTTGACCCCCATGGTTTTGGCGAGTTCGGCTGCTGCCTCTGGATCGATCTCACCCGCCGTATTTTCTCCATCCGTCAGTAGAATGACCACTTTGCTTTTGATCTGATCTTTTTGGCGCTCATCAAGATTGTTCAATTTGTCGACTGCCAGACTGATTGCATCACCAATGGCTGTCCCATCTTCGGCTCGGGTGGTCACAATCTCAGCCCGCTGAAGCTGACTGACAAGAAACGCGTGATCCAAAGTCAAAGGTGTCATCGCGTCAGCATAGCCAGCGAAGGTCACCAGGCCGATCAAATCGCTGACACGCCCCTCCAGAGCCGCGTGACTATCCGATGCCTCTGAACCCAGAACAAATTTGCTGGCCACATTTTTGATAGCCGCCAATCGATCAACACTTTCTCCATCAATCTTGAAATCCAATGCCTGCATGCTACCCGAGCGATCAACCACCAGCTCAATTGCAACGCCATTGGTGCTGACCTTGGTCTGCTCTCGTCCATGACGAGGACGCGCCAACGACACCACCATCAACACGACTGCCAAAAGAGTTAACGCGGGAGGCAGCCAAACCAGTCGCTGCCTCAGAGTGGGACTCGCCGCCCAGGACACGGCAGCGGAACTGTAGTTGATCGACGTCACCTGATTGGTACGCCACAATCTCCAAGCGGCATAGGGCACCAACAGCAGTAGCGTCAGGAACCATGGATTATGAAACATTTATGCCTCCACCTTTTGTGCCGCTTCGCCAAATGTATGTTGAGTGGCTGATTTTTCCCTGTTCGGGTTCTGCTTGGCCCGATCAGTCGAGCGAACCGTATCTTGAATGACCGAACGCGTCTGATCAAAGGCAGAGGATTCACTTTCCACCGGCGTTGCAGGTGCCGGGGAAAACTTACTGAGGTCAGCCTGTGACAAAATGGCATTGGCCGCAGCAATCACCTCAGCACCGCGACCATGCAGCTTGAGGACGTCCAGAAATTCAGCTGTGCACAATGCCGTTGCCGGTGTGTGATAAGCCGCCTGAACGTACTCACGCAGCACAATCGAAAGAGCGTTGTACACCTCGGTATTGTTAATGCTACGAGATTCATAGGCGTGCTGTAACTGGTCAACGCGTTGGAAAGCCCACTGCTCTGGTTTTGAACACTGTTTGCCCCGGAACCACCAAAACAGCAGAACAAAGGCAACTCCCACGCCAACAACCAGCAGAGCCATCAGTGTGTTGTTTTTCGCCGGTGCTTCTCCCGATGGTGCGATCTCGTTCTTGATGTCACGAAACGCCATCGGAGTATCCTCTGCCTGCAAAACGCTTCCGATTTCAACACCGAGTGCTGGGATCAGAACCACACCCTCCGAATCAGATGCCAAGGATTCACTTTCTGAATCCGCGAGGCGATAAACCACTTCCAGCGCGGGAGTCTGTTGCAGCCCTGACTTGAGGGATTCGATTATCAGTATCAGTTGCGTTCGACGCTTACCGTTCCCGGAATCCAGCGGAATATCACGTTTCACCTCGATGCCGGTGAGCAAGAAGTCTGCAAACGGCTGGTCGACGATCACAACTTCCTTCCTCTCGTCGACGGAAACCCCGGCAATGGGCGGTAGATCAACGGTGGCACCCGCGGGCGTATCAATGGTCACTCGATATTGCAGCGGGACCGCGACCTGCGCCTTATCTGCCACAATTTCGGCAACAACATCGACAGGCAACTGTGTCGACTCGAAACGTTGCTGGACCGGACCGCCAGGAACGGAGTCGGGAACAATACCGGGCGATGCATTTTGTGCTTTCCCCGAACTGAGTGGTATCAGCCAGGCCATCATCAGGCACAGGGGAGCCAACAGCGAAGTGAGGCGATCGGTAGTATTCAACGTCCGGCCTCCCGACGATGGAAAAAACGTTTCAGTGGTTCAACATAATCTTCGCCCGTAGCCAGGCGAATTGGATCCATTTTCAAGCGGCGGAAAATCGCCTCGCGTTTCTCAGCCTCCAACGTCTGCATTTTCTGAAATGCATCTCGATGCCTTCGACTGCCCGTATCGATCGTCACCATGCTTCCAGACTCCGGATCTCGCAAACGCAGCAAGCCCACATTCGGCAACTCCCATTCCCGCTGATCATTGACCATGATTGGAATCACGTCATGTTTCCTGCGTGTGACCCGGAGGGTTTTTTCAAAACCGTTGTCTTGAAAATCGCTGATCAAAAAGACAACGGTGCGTTGTGACGCGGTTCGATGCAAATGATCCAATGCGGCCTTCAAGTGCGTCCCCCGCCCCATGGGTTGGCAGTACAAGAGTTCCCTGATCAAACGAAGGACATGTTTTTTCCCTTTTCGTGGCGGAATCGCCTTCTCAATTTGATCCGTGAAAAGCGAAAGCCCCACTTTGTCATTATTTCGAATTGCACTAAAAGCAAGCGTCGCTCCCAATTCGGTAATCAGCTCACGTTTGGTCTGAAAATGGGTACCAAAGTCCTGCGAAGCGCTTAGATCCACCAGCAACATTACGGACAGTTCACGTTCTTCACGAAACAACTTGACAAAAGGCTCACCGGCTCGTGCCGTGACGTTCCAATCGATGGTACGCACATCGTCGCCTACCTGATAAGGACGAACCTCTTCAAACTCGATCCCACGCCCCTTGAAGGCAGAATGCCATTGTCCTGCCAGCAGGTCATCAACAACGTGGGAAGTATGGATTTGGATACGCTGTATCCGCCGCATCATTTCGCGTGGAATCATGATCTTGTCCTTTCGTACTCACGATCTCAAGTTTCAAAATCAAGGAACGGAGACGGTGTTCAGGATCTGATCGATCAACATCTCAGATGTTTTCTCTTCGGCTTCGGCTTCATAGGTCACAACGACACGGTGCCGCAGGACATCCATCGCCATCGATTTCACATCTTGAGGGGTAACAAAACTGCGTCCCTCAAGGAATGCGTTAGCCTTGGCGGCCAGAGTCAAATTGATGGTGGCGCGTGGTGACGCTCCAAATTCAATCAGCTCATCAAGTGGCAGGTTGTACGCTGAGGGCTTGCGTGTGGCCATGACGAGATCGACAACATACTCCTGTACCTTCCGATCCACGTGGATTCGATCCACCAGATCCCTCGCGGTGAGGATTTCGTCAGGTGAGGCAACTGCCTGAACATCCATCTTCAACTTCGTTCGAGACATGCGATCCAGGATCTCGATTTCCTCATCACGACTGGGATAATCCACTATCACCTTGAGCATGAACCGATCCACCTGAGCCTCAGGCAGCGGGTAAGTCCCCTCCTGCTCCACCGGGTTCTGGGTCGCCATGACCAGAAATGGCTCTTGCAACGGAAAAGTTTCGCCCCCAATCGTGACCTGTCGCTCCTGCATCGCTTCCAACAAGGCACTCTGTACCTTTGCCGGGGCACGATTGATTTCATCAGCCAAAATCAAGTTTGAGAATACGGGCCCCTTTTGAACCACAAACTCCTGCGTCTGCGGACGGTAAACCTGCGTGCCTATCAAATCTGCGGGTAACAGATCAGGCGTGAACTGCAAACGCTGGAAGTCGGTCCGAATCGCTTTGGCAAGGCAAGCGACAGCCGTTGTTTTTGCCAACCCCGGAACACCCTCAATCAAGAGATGCCCGTTGGCCAAGAGACCAACCAGCATGCGGTGAATCAACTTTTCCTGACCAACAATCGTTTTCCCAACCTCGCTGACCAAACGCTGAAAAGGAGCGCTTGCCTGTTGAATTTCAAGATTGATCAAGGCCATCGGGTCTTGGTTCGCTTCAGTCGCATTTGACATTTTATTTCCCTTGCTTGAGGTATCCCGTTCCTACGGAAAGATTCGCGTTCGGTTCGCTCAAGTGACCATGACAACCAAGGATCTGATGCTGCGTCTTTCCGCGGAGCAGATCGAGCCATCGATCATCGAGTGTCTCGAGCCTGCAAAGCAGCACCTAAGAACCTCCCTACCCGCCCGGACTCCTTGCCAAGCAGACGAGAGCCTAATGCCTCGCGCGCCCATGACAAGTCGGCTGCTTGGCGGTCTCGCCCGGATTCTGCCAGCGATCAGCACGCGATCGCAATGCTTGCAATCGCGAGCTTGCTTAAAACCCAGTAATTCATGGGAATTTAACTCCACTCCACCCCCAATTAGGTGCATCCCAACGCTGCCAATTCACCATTTTTCGGCAAAACCATAACGCCCTTTCCCCCCTTTGGCTGATCCGCCGTTGACCCCAATGCAGTCGGCTTGGTATTTGAATGAACCGTTGATCGTGAACCTGCCCCCCTCGTCATTGCCACACCTGATTGCTGAAATCGAACGTGTCGAGCGATATCCCTCCCCTCCGACCTCGTCTAATCGCCTTGATCATTCTTGGCGTTGTGTTGCCCGCTGCCCATGGTTGCCGCAGTCGTGCACAGCAGGATCTGTATCAACAGAAAATGATTCGCGAGGTCCGGGTCCTTGAAGACAAACTCTACGAAGCTGATTACAAGAATCGCGCCCTGAGCGAAAAACTAAAACGTGCACGGATTGAAGCGAGCGAAGTCCAAATCCACTCAGCAAAACCTGCTCGCCACCCGAAAGCACAACAAGAGGATATGAATCGGATCGAGCCTACGCCCGATCCGAATGCAAACCGAAAAAAATTGGACGATAGCCGTATTGTGCCAGAAGATTCTGACGACGAAATCGGCCTCAGCGATTTGCTCCCACCCACCTTTGACGAAGGTGATCCGATCGATCCGGGTGCAATGGAAACCAATGAACTTGGCAGCGATCCCAAGCAACCCAGTAATAACGATCCAGTGCCTCTGACGGATCCGCCCTCACCTGCATCGCCTGATACGCTTCCCCTTCCGGTATTCCCTGGACTGAATCAAAAAACTCCGGACTCTCCCCAAGACACGCCTCCCGCGGTAACACCGCCCACGTTCACCCTTCCCCCCACGCTTGATTCACCTGCCAATCAGAGTGATCCAGGGACATCGAAGCTGAAGATGGAACCGCCAGATTTGGAGCCCGCCCCCAGCGGTCCCGTACCACCAAGCATCAAAGACACCGAACTGCCACCGGTTCTGCCAGGTGAAACCCTGCCACCTCAACTTGGCCCTGGCCAGGAGAACGTGCCACCAGGACAGATCAAATTACCTGATTCGGTAAAATCAAATCAGCGAGTCCCAGATTCCTTGCAGATCCACCCCACCCTTTCGGGCGCAAATCGGGTAGGAGACCAACTGCAGGATATCCTGTTAGTGGTCAATGTCGTCAACGACCTTGGCAAAGCCATCAACCTGAATGACTTTTTAGTCGATGGTGAAATGTCCATCGTTGTCTTGGACCCACAACGTGAACCATCCCTTGCTCGCCTCGGTCGCTGGAATTTTGATCGCAAACAGGTGCTCAACTTCGTCAAACACGATCCCGTAAGCGGTTTTCATATCCCCTTGCAGTGGGCGATGGATGAACCCCTGGGTAGCGAGGTGATCGTTCATGTCCGACTTCGTGCCGAGGACGACGAAATGCGGTGTGAAGCAAAGCTGAACGTCGATCAACAACGCGGCGTAGCCGGATGGCTGCCCCGAGCGGAGTCGTTCCGCTAAACTCACCCAGGGTCATCGCCTGTATCGCCACTGGCTTCTTGGGAAGAAACAGATTGCAACGCCAATCTGGCGATTCAATCATCTTGGTAAGATGAGTCAACCAGTGCCATCGGTTGTGCCCAGATCTTGGCACTCAACAAAAAGCCGCTTGCATGAGTCGCCCACGCAGCTCAACCAAAACGCAGCTCAACCAAAATGCAGCGGAGGCGATTCGACCGTTTGGGTGCCTTATTCGACCTGCTGTTGATCGACCTGCTGTTGATCGACTTGCTGTTGATCGACTTGGGTTTCGCGAATTGCCGTTCCTCGAGATGACACGCTCACGAACCAGTGATCGTGACCGCTGTCAACGCCGAAGATAAGGAAAACACATTGTCGAGCCTGTGCTTTACTGAGGGAACGGCGATCTTGCCTGACCGCACCGTTACCGACGCTGTCGTGGTGTGCCGCAACGACAGGATTACCTATGTGGGGCAATCCAAAAAACGGATTCCAAAGTCGGCCAAGATCATCAACGCCAAGGGAGGCTGGATCAGCCCCGGCTTTGTAGACATCCATGTTCATGGCGGCGGTGGAAGTGATTTCATGGATGGTAGCGTGGAAGCAGTTCGCCAAAGCTGCCGATCGCATGCCAGCCATGGAACAACCACCCTCTTCCCCACGACCAGTACGGGTAGTCCCAGACAAATACGGGCAATGTTGGAGGCCACACAGTCGGCACAAACAAACTGGACAGCGGAGATGGGCTCCGCCATCGGCGGGGTGCACCTTTACGGCCCATTCTTTGCAAAAGAAAAAGTCGGATGCCACAAGGAATCAGGTTGCCGAACACCATCTCCCAAGGAATTCGAATCCTACTTCAAATCAGGGGTAATCAAAGTTGCGACCTGCGCCGCGGAATTGCCGGGGGCCGCCGCGTTCTATCGTCACGCTCGTCGACAGGGCTGTCTGGTGACGTGCGGGCACTCCAATTCAAGTTGGTCCGAGATGGAGGCTGCCTTCAAAAGCGGCATGCGCCACGTGGACCACTTCTGGTGCGCCATGAGTACTGTCCCCTCCATTCGGCAACGTCTTGGTGTGCCCATGGAAGGCAGCATGCTTGAATACGTGCTTGGGAATCCCGAAATGAGTACAGAAGTGATTGCAGATGGCATGCACCTGGCACCTGAACTACTCCGCTTTGCCTGGCAAATGAAAACCGCAACCCGACTCTGCCTCGTCACTGATTGCAACCGCGCGTTGGACATGCCCCCGGGCAAATATCGTTTTGGGCCTCAACAGGATGGTTCGTGGTTCACCAGTGATGGCAAGGTTGGCTGGGCAAGCCCGGATTCACTGGCCAGTTCCGTCAGCGGCATGGATCACATGGTTCGTCACATGCATCAGGCAACTGGAATCCCGCTTGCAGAGGTGGTTCGCATGGCATCACTCACACCGGCCGAACGCGTTGGCATGGACACGCAAATCGGCAGCCTGCAACGGGGAAAACAGGCGGATATTCTTGTTTTGTCACCTCGACTGAAAGTCCGGCAGGTGTTCCTGCGAGGACACGCGTTCAGTTTGCCTGCACGCTGAGCCACGCTGCACGCTGAGCCACGCTGCTTGGGGGTGCGAGCCGTACATGCGGACTTGCGTACGTCCCCTGCCATCCACTGAACACCTCATCGCCCCAAATCAATCATCTGCTGACTGACTGCTGCCATATCAAATGCATCTGCGGCTTCCTTCTGCTTCCCGATCGCTTCAAACGCCTGCCCCAGACTTCGGTAAACGTCGGGCAACGCCCGCCAGCTGATCCCCTCATCCGGCTTGGAGTCAATCACCTGATTCCACTGGTCGACCGAGTTCTGTAACGATGCGATCGCCTGCTCATAAAATCCACTGCTCAGCGAGTTCTTCCCATCCTTATAAAGAAATAACGCATACCATGCCCGATATCCAAGTGCATCGGGATGCATCTGAACTTGCGCTGCGTAGCCATCTACTGATCGCCGCAATGCATCTTTTGCCTGACTTTTCAGTTCCCGTTTTTCCTGCTGCGTGGCCTCCTGCGATTCACGCTCCATCAACATCGCCAACTTGAAGTGTGTATGCACCATTGCGTTGATGTACTTGGGCACATTGGGATGCACTTCACACAGGTCTGTGAAGGTCTCAGCCGCCTCGGTCAACTGCATGATACTATCGCCGTAGGTTGGATCGCCCGCACTGAAAAGCTGGTGATCCGCAAGAGCCTCCGAAAGCTCGAACAAGACGGTCTGATTCCGTGGGTGCCTCTGTTTCAAATCCCGCAACAAGACGACCGATTCCCGCGTGCTCAAACCATCTTCTGGGCGAGGTCGAAATCTCGCATCATGCTCCTGCTGCCGGAGCGAACGTGCCAATGAAAGGGAATAACTTAGATTCTCGGGATCTTCCTCGATCAACTCGCGCAAAATCGAAATCGCAATCTGTAAATTTTCAACTCTGGCAGGATCACTCCTGCGGCCACCAGGTTGGCCATCACGTCCCTCACCTCGACGTGGAGGCGGTGGTTGACCCTGATTTTGGTGTTCAGGTGCCCGCGGCGGCCCACCCAAACCATCAAAATCCAGCCTCGCCCCGCCCGGTCCGCCCGGTCTCGGCGCACGCGGTCGCGGCCCTGCAGCCCCGGGGCCCCCCGGTCGAGGTCCCCCCGGTCGAGGTCCTGCAGATCTGGGTCCTGCAGATCGGGGTCCTCCCGGTCGAGGTCTGCCCAGTCGTGGTCCGCCCAGTCGCGGTCCTGCAGCCCTTGGCCCCCCCGGCCCCAGTGAGTCATCGGGACGCTGGTTTCCATCGGGACGCTGGTTACCATCGGGACGCAGGTTACCATCGGGACGCTGGTTACCATCGGGACGCAGCGGGCCACCACGTGATCGCTCCCCACCTGGTTGTCCGAACTCCGAATCAAAACCTCTCGGCAATCCTGCACGATCATCAAAGCGAGTGGAACGCAGCACATCGACGGTAGGCATCGCGGTGGGCCCCATCCCTGGTAACACATGAAGTGCCAACAGGTAATGAGTCCTGGCAATTTCAAATCGTGTGCTTCGCGATTTTGCCACATCGGTTGGCTCATTCACACTGGTCATTTGCATCAGCATCTCGAGAGCGAGCTGATGCTCCTGTGCCGCCGTGTCGTCCTCACCTAACATTGTGTAGGCAAATCCAAGTCGATTCCGCAGCTTGGCCAGCTGCACCTGTTCCTCGCCTGACTTCCCATCCTCCTTGGATTGTTCTCGCAGCATTTCCTGAAACGTATCGATTGCGCGTTGGTAGTGCCCGAGGCTGAAATGCAATTCTGCAACGGCAGACTGAGCCCCCGCAGTGGACTGCTGCAGCTGGGGCGTGCCCACGCCATCAGAAAAACTGAGCCGATCAATTTCGTCGTAGAATGGCAGAAGGTTTTCCAGCATTTCTGCGGTTTCAGAACTGATTGCGGGCGCTGCCGCGAATTCTTTTTCAGGTTCAGTGTTTTCCATCCCACCAGCAAAACGCTGAAAGATCTGATCCACCGTACCCACAGCAACTTCAGCGATCTGCTCTGCTTTCTGTCGATTTTGTTGTTCCCGTGCAAAGGCAGCCTGCAACTGAAACAAACCGGCAGACGAGAGGATTGCAACGCTGGCAAGCAGGATCATGGAAAGCGCAGAGAGCGCCGCGATCGCCGGATTTCTTTTTCCCCAACGATGCACACGTTCCCAAAGCGGAACCCGACGAACTGAGATCGCGTTTCCATCCAGAAAGGCTTCCAGGTCTCGTTTGAATGCACCGGCGGTCTGATAGCGTGCCGTTGGATCATTGGACATTGCGGTCTGCAAAATTGTTTCAAGATCAATCGGCACTTCAGCATTCAACTGCCTTAACGGCGGTGGACTGGGCGCGGGCCGCCGAGTCACGATTGCCTGTCGGATCGAGGAATCATCGATGGCCGGGCGTCCTGCCAACAACTCATACAGGGTGATTCCGAGACTATAGATGTCGCTTCGAACATCCGCTTCGCCAACCACCTGCTCAGGTGCCATGTACCGCAGCGTTCCAACGACATCGCCCGTCTGTGTCACCGCTTCAGCTTCCAACGCTTTGGCAACTCCAAAGTCTGTGATCCACAGATCAAGATCACCATTGACCAGCAGATTGGCGGGCTTGATATCACGGTGAAGCACGTGCTGATGATGGGCATAGGCGAGTGCCGAGGCGGCCTGCGCCCCAAGCTTTGCAACCTGCGGGGGCGTCAATTGACGGTCGGGGTCCTGCAGCAGAGCATCCAAACCGTGTCCATCAATTCGCTGCATGACGAAGTAATGGAAACCTTGATCCTGACCGACCCCAAACACCGGCACAATGTTCGTATGATGCAGTGCCGCGGCAGTGCGTGCTTCCTGTTCAAAACGACGCAACTGTTCGTCACCTGACAGCAGGGAACTGGGCAGCACCTTCAACGCGACGCGACGCCCCAAGGATTTCTGAACAGCCTCAAAAACAACCCCCATTCCCCCACGGCCGATTTGCCGCACCAGTTGGAAGTCACCCAAACGATCTGGACGCGAAACCCCCAAGGTTGCCAAGCCCGCGGGTCGCTCAATGTGTGACTGACGAGCCTGCTCCAATTTCTCGATCAGTGGCAACAGTTCACGCAACTCCGACTCGTGTTCCGGATTTGCTTCCGCCACAGAATCGACCGACAAACGCTTCCCCCCCCGCACCGCCTCGGCGTAGTCACTCGCGATCGACTCAACAGGATTGCGATTATATTTTCTTTGCGGGTCCATTGTTTTTTTGCTCAGTTGTCATCAATCCAATTCCAAACCTCAGAATCAAATCACACCAGATCGCGAACTGCTATCCGTCCAGATTCATTTCTTCAAGAATTTCTTTTAGCCGCGAAAGGGCGCGGACATAACGATTACTTGCGGCAGTTACACTGATCCCAAGAACCTGAGCTGCCTCCACGTTCGTCAGTCCCTCAAAATGCCTCAACGCAATCGCCTCCTGATCCAAAGGTGACATCTGCTCAATTGCCGACGCTAACGCCTGCCCTGTCTCATCACGTTGTACCGAATTGCTGACAGATGTCTGATTGGCAACCAACTGTGCAGCGAGCGACACGGATGTGGTCTGTGGGTATTGGTTCCCACGTATGGACACTTCCCGCCCCGCCGATCGCTTCTCGGTTCCTAGATGTCGCCGATGAACATCAACCAGAGTTTGAGCAACGATCATCCGCAGCCAGATGAACAGGGTGTAGCCTTCGTCACGCAAGTAATGCTGCAATCTTTTTGATGCTGCAACGAACGCCTCCTGCAATACATCATCTGCATCAACTCTGGCTGCAATTCTCCGATCCATTCTGAACGTCACCAAATGCCAAAAGCGTTCCCGGTTCGCGGCAAACGCTTCAGCCAAAACCTGTTCACCATCATGCCGTAGCCGCTCCAAAAGCGCAGGATCCTCCCTCAAGGGTGGTTGCTCTTCAAGATCGTCTACAGCGTCAGAATCAGTCATAAAACATGCTTACAAGCAGGAAAACGGAAGGCCCCTGAATTTATCCACATTCTCCACCCGCGAACACTCAAAGACGCACAAAAAACGTTGAACCGGCAATTTGGCAACGGACAATCCTCACACGACGCCCCACAGGCACCACCACGCTGGCACCAGCGGGTTGCCAAAACAGCAGAACATCATGCTGCCCGAACATCCGCTGTCAATCGATTCACCAACGAATCAGAAAATACCTGTCCTTTCCGACCTATCAGGCTCTCAGCCGACAGCGAGGGAGTTGATCGCTGCGGGTGGGGAAGGCCAGCAATTCATTCCTGCGAGACCAGGTGCCCCGTAACTTCCTACATGCCCGCACCTTTTCACATGCCTGTCAATTTTTACAGACCCGTAACTTCCTACAGCCCCGTAACTTCTTACAGCCCCGTAACTTCCTGCATGCCCGTAACTTCCTGCAGGCCGGTGTGATAGAACCAGACGACACCTCCACTTTGACGCGAGCCGTGAATCCGTGATAACTTTGAAGCAAGGGTGCCAAACGTTCGCACCGACGGCCTCGATGGAAAACTGACGCAGCTTCATTTTGCAAAGCAACATCAGCCCCTGACAAATCATTCATGTCAACACACAACAGCGATCATTCTGC